>JALQTD010000031.1:16369-18967 GCA_023264155.1 Flavobacteriales bacterium
GCGGAGGACGAGCCACCGCTTGTCGGCGAACCAGGCGAAGTCGTGCACGTTGGATTGGCGGTAGTGCAGGGTTTTCAGGCGGGCCGAGGAAGGCGGGAAGTCCATGCCGCGGCCGTGGGCGGTGCCGTTCGTGAAGGCGAGCTCGGTGTCGGCCACGAGGGAATCGAGGCGTGCGGCCTCGCGGGCGTTGTCGGCCGAGCCGGGCACGAAGTCGCCGGTGGCCCCGACGGTGTAGTTCGCGGGCAGCGTGATGCGCACGTCGAAGCTGCCGTATTCGCTGTAGAATTCGCCCTGATTCAGGTAGGGCATGGCGTGCCAGCCGTCGCGGTCGTAGACGGCGGGTTTGGGGTACCATTGCGTGATTTGGTAGGATTGACCGATGTGGCCGAGGCGCGAGATTTGGCCTGAAGGAAGCTTCACCCGGAACGGCGTCGTGTAGACCAAATCCGCTCCCGGCGCCAAGGCCTCAGCCAGCTCCAACCGCACGATGTCCCGGTGCTCCGGATGGTACGTCCACTGCACGGGCCGCCCATTCACCGCGAAGTTCAGCGAATCGATGCCGCCCAAATCCCGCGCCATCGCCCAGTACATGAACAGGTTGCCCTGGCGGAACTGCTGCTTCGCGAGCGCGCTCGTCGGCCCCTCGTACGCGTTGGGCCAAATGTGCAACCACAGCTCCGTCAACGCCTCCGGGCTGTTGTTCACGTACTCCGTTTCGATCTCGCCGTGCAGCACGTGGGCCTCGTCGTCGAGCCGCACCTCGATGCGGTGGTTGACTTCCTGTTGAAAGTATTGCGCTTGGGCAGCCGTGGCCGCAGCGAGCAGGCAGAGGAGGATCGGTTTCATGGGCGTGGGACGTGCGAAACGTTCGGGGGTTACACGGGGTCGCAAGTTACCGCAAGCATGGCGCCGGTGATGTACCTTTGTCCCGCTATGGGCGCAACTGAAATCGTATTCATCCTGCTGATTTACCTCCTGCTCTTCGGGGCCAAAGGCATGCCGTCCCTCGCCCGGACGATGGGGTCCGCTGTGCGCCAGTTCCGCGCAGCCTCCGACGAAATCCAGCGGGAAATCCTCAGCACGAGCGACCCGCTCAAACCGCGCCCCGCGCCGCCGAAGCCCGCTCCTAAGCCCGAGCCGCAGCAGCCCGCTGAACCCCCCGAGGCCCCCAACGCCGAATGACCTACGACATTCCTTTGCTCGTAGGAGGGCTGGCCTTGCTCGTCCTCAGCGGTGAAGTGCTCGTGCGCAACGCAGCGGGCATGGCCGTCAAGGCGTCGATTCCGCCGCTCATCGTCGGCCTCACCGTGGTGTCCATCGGCACTTCGGCCCCGGAAATCTTCGCGAGCGTGCAGGCCGCACTGGCCGGTAACCCCGGGCTGGCCATCGGCAACGTGGTCGGGTCGAACATCGCGAACCTCGCCCTCATCCTCGGGGTGACCGCGCTCATCCATCCGGTGAAGGTGGACCGTTCGGTGGTGACGACGGACTGGCCTGTGATGATGGCGGGGACGGTGATGTTTGGGCTGTTCGCGTGGGATTTGGTCTTCACCCATTTCGAAGGCACCGTCCTGCTGCTGGGCACGCTGGCGCTCATCAGCTTCCTGATTTTCCGGAGCCAAAAAGCGCGCCGCACCGCCGCACCCGACGCCGACGAAAGCGACGGCGACTTCGAGCGCTTCGCCGCCCGCCCCTTCCCCCTGCTCCTGCTCGGCGTGGCCGTCGCGTGCGTGGGGCTCTACTTCGGGTCGGAATGGTTCATTTCGGGTGCGCGGGGCATCGCGGTGGCGGCGGGCGTCAGCGACCACATCATCGGCGTGACGGTGGTGGCCTTCGGGACCAGCGTGCCGGAACTCGTGGCCTCGGGCGCGGCGGCGGTCAAAGGCCAAAGCGACCTCGCCCTCGGCAACCTCGTCGGCTCGAACATCTTCAACATCTTCCTGGCCCTCGGGGCGACCTCGCTCATCGAGGAGATGCCGGTGGATCCCGCCGTGCTGACGGACGACCTGTGGTGGATGGGCGGCATCGCGCTGTTGCTCTTGCCGATGATGCTCCACACGGCGAAGTTCCAGCGGTGGAAGGGGGCGGTGTTGCTGGGGTTGTACTTGGCGTACATCGGCACAGTGCTCTGAGGCGCGCGTTGAATTGCGGGTTATTTTTGGCCCATGTCAGTGCACAAAGACGCGAAACGCATCACCACGCAGACGCTTCAGGAAATGAAGCACAACGGGGAGAAAATTGCGATGCTCACGGCCTACGATTACTCGATGGCCACGTTGGTCGACCAAGCCGGGGTCGACGTGATCCTGGTGGGCGACAGCGCCTCGAACGTGATGGCCGGTCACGAGACCACCTTGCCCATCACGCTGGACCAAATGATTTACCACGCGCAAAGCGTCGTCCGGGCTGCCAAGCGCGCGCTCGTCGTGGTCGATTTGCCCTTCGGCACGTACCAAGGCAATTCGAAGGAGGCCCTGAATTCGGCCATCCGCATCATGAAGGAGAGCGGCGCCCACGCGGTGAAGCTCGAAGGCGGCCGGGAGGTGAAGGAGAGCATCGAGCGGATCTTGAGCGCCGGCATTCCGGTGATGGGGCATT
>JALQTD010000320.1 GCA_023264155.1 Flavobacteriales bacterium
CGAGGAAGTCGCGGATGTCCTGGAGCTTGAAGTAGTTGCGGTGGCCCACCTTGGTGAAGGGCAGGCGCTTGTTGCGGGTGAGGGTGGAGAGGGAGCGCCGGCTGATGTTGAGCACCTGCATCACTTCCTCGGTGTCGAGCCACTCGTTGGAGATTTTGGTGGCCGGATGCGCCAGTCGCCGCACTTCAATCAGCACTTCGTCGAGCTTGCGCAGGAGGGTCAAATAGGCGACCCGATCATCGAAATTTCGATTCATCGCTTGGTGGAGTTTGCATGAGTTCAGAATGCAAACCTCCGTTGCGCCTTTGGCCAAAACACGCTACCTAGCGCGCTACCTAGCGTGTTTTGACCTCGTCGCGCTGGTCGCGAAGTCCCTCCAAAGCCTTGACACAGCTGGAAAGAAAGATGGCGGGCCCTTTTGAGCGGAGCATCAACTGGGGAATGGTTTGGTGCAAATTCTTGACCTCCACGCCGAGCATGTTCGAAAAGCGGTCCATGCGCTCCTTCATGGACCAATCCGCCTGCCGCCACCAAATCGCCCCGCGCTCCTCCAGTGCGAGGAACACCTCGATGAGGTCGGCCTTGTTGCCGTTCCACCCGAAATCCGCCCGCGGCGCCTCGGCTTCCACCTTGACGGGCGCGGCCTCAGCCACAACGGGCAGGGCCTCCGCTGCTTCGATGAGCACGAGCAGCTGCTGATGCAGGGTGGTCTGCTGCTGCACGAAGATGCCGATGTCCGCAACGAGGTCATGCCAAGCCGCCTCCGCCGCGCTCAGCAGCCGCTTCGGTCCGCTGATGGACCCTTCGTGGAGGTCGCTGATGAGGCGGTTCGCCAGCTCGATCTCAAGGAGCCGCACCTCGGTCATCCACGGCCCCGAATGCCCCCGACCTTCGAGCGCGAGCTCATCGAGCGCCTCCCGTGCCTGCTGCAGCGACTTCCTGAGGTGCCGGGCATGCGCCCCGAGCGTCTCATGTCCGTTGAACGTGAAGGCCAAACCCGTCATCACCGTAGGAGGAAGGCTGGCCTTAACCGGCTTGCGCATCACCAACTGAACTTCAAATCGCTGCAGGTCACTCAGCACCTGCTCAAGTCGCTGATCCATCGCTATTTCGTCTTGGTTCAAGCGTTTTCTTACTAGATTTGATAATTGGAGGTTTCAAGCGGGTTATCTCCAACTGAACGTATCTGTCAGT
>JALQTD010000321.1 GCA_023264155.1 Flavobacteriales bacterium
GCCATGGAATTCCGGGCCACCGCTGAGGACATCAGCCGGATGTCCCATGCCCACCCGACGTTCACCGAAGCCATCAAGGAGGCCGCCCTCGCGGCCACCGGCGACCGGGCGCTCCACGTCTAACGCCGCGGCCACGGCATGAACGCTCCGGGAAACGCCTTCAAATCCTTGCCCGACTGGTCCGGCTTGCTGGACCGGGAATCGCACGTGCACTGCTTGTTCGACCGACGGGCCGAAGGGGCGAGCCTGCTCGCGTTGGGCGCCGATGCCCAACTCCGGATTGAACAAGAGGGGGAGGAAACCCTCGATGCCGTGCAGGCGTTCCTGGATGAGCATGCCGGGGAGTGGGTGTTTGCGGCGTTCGGTTACGATTTGAAGAACAGCATCGAGGCGCTTGCGACGCACCGGCCGGACGGGCTGGGCTTTCCGGTGGTTTCGTTGGTGGTGCCGCGGGTGGTAGTGCGCTGGGGAGCCGGAGGGCCGGAGGTGCTGAAGGGCGAAGGGGACGAGGTGGTGGAGGCGCTGCTGGCCGCTGAACGGGGGGAGGAGCCGGAGGCACCGGGGTTGAACATGCGGCCGCGTTGGGAGGAGGCGACCTATGCGCAGCGGGTCGGGCGCGTGCACCGGCACCTCCGCCGGGGGGACATCTACGAAATGAACTTGTGCATGACCTGGACGGGCGAGGGGGAGTTGGCGCGTCCCTGGGACGTGTTCCGGCGGTTGGAGCGGCGGACCCAAGCGCCGTTTTCGGCGTTCGTGCGCGTCCATGAATGCTACGCGATGAGCGGCTCGCCGGAGCGGTTTTTGAAGCGGGAGGGTGAGCGGTTGAAGAGCGAGCCGATCAAGGGTACGGCGCGGCGGGGGGCCGATGCGAGGGAGGATGCGGATTTGGCCTACGCCTTGCAAAACGACCCGAAGGAGCGCGCGGAAAACATCATGATCTGCGACCTCGTGCGCAACGACCTCAGCCGCGTGGCGCAACGGGGGACGGTGCACGTCGAGGAACTGTGCGGCATCCACAGCTTTGAAACGGTGCATCAAATGATTTCGACGGTGACCTGCGAAGTCCGGCCCGACGCGTCGTTTACCGACATCTTGCGGGCGACTTTTCCGATGGGCTCGATGACCGGGGCGCCGAAGATCCGGGCGATGGAAATCATCGACGAGCTGGAGGCGAACCGGCG
>JALQTD010000322.1 GCA_023264155.1 Flavobacteriales bacterium
GACCTCATCCGTTCCGTCCAACTGCCCTCGACCGTGTTCGCGGGCGGCGGCATCGGCGGCGGCTTCGAACGGTGGGATTGGGACGGCAACCTCGTCACCTCTTGGAACGCCGCCACGGATTCGCTGCACGCCCACCACGATTTCACGGTTTTGCCGAACGGGAACCTCCTCTTCATCGCGTGGGAGCGCCATTTCGCGGAGGAGGCCATCGCCCGCGGGCGCGATCCGGAGCTGACTTCGCCGGAGGTCTGGGTGACGCGGGTGGAGGAGCGCAATGCGGCGGACGAAGTGGTGTGGAAGTGGTCGGTTTGGGACCACCTCGTGCAGGATTTCGACGCGGCCTTGCCGGGGTATGGCGCGCCGGCGGATGCGCCGGGCCGGGTGGACATCAATTACGAAGCAACCGCGCTCGCGGGGGGCGCGGGGCCGGGCGGTGGCGAGTTGGCGGCGGCGGATTGGCTGCACGTGAACGCCATCGGCTACCACGCCGAGTTGGACCAAATCGTGTTGTCCTCCCGCAAGTTCAACGAAATCTGGATCATCGACCACGGCCTGACCACCGAGGAAGCGGCGGGGCCGGCCGGGGATTTGTTGTACCGGTATGGGAACCCCGAGGCGTATGGCCGCGGGACGGAGGCGGACCGGCTGTTTTATGGGCAGCACGACGTGCACTGGGTCGACGGGACGGAGGCGCTGATCGTGTTCAACAACGGGGCCCAGCGGCCGGAAGGAGCGTACAGCACCATCGAGGAGTGGACGCCGCCGTTGCAGGCGGATGGGACGTATGCGCTGGCGAACGGGGCGGCGTATGGGCCGGCGGCGGCGGACTGGGTGTACCCGGCCGAGCCCACGCTGGACTTTTATTCGGGGAACATCTCGGGCGCTCAGCGCTTGCCGAACGGGAACACGCTCGCGTGCGAGGGGGCCTCGGGGCACCTGACCGAGGTGCAGCCGGACGGAACGCTGGTTTGGGAGTACGTGAATCCGGTGAGCGGCTTCGGCGTGAACACGCAGGGGTATGCTCCGGTCCAAAATGCGGTCTTCCTCGCCCGCCGGTACGCCCCCGACTTCCCCGGCTTCGACGGCCGCGACCTGACCCCGGGCGAGCCGATCGAGCTCGAGCCCGACCTGAGCGGCTGCACGGTGTATTCCGGCGTCGCCGAGGTCGCTCCGGCGCCC
>JALQTD010000323.1 GCA_023264155.1 Flavobacteriales bacterium
AATCCAACGGGTGCTGGCGACGCCATGGTGGCGCTCTCTGCCATTTCACTAGATGCCCAGCTAAGCGATCGTGAGCTACTGGCCAAAGCAGTTGCTGCCGGCGCCTTAGCGGTTGCCGAGGAAACGGCCGGCGTGATTGATTGGGCAAAGCTCGATCAGTTAGCCGGTATGGTTCAAATCAAGGAGCGAAATTGACCCTTGCAAACACACAGCGGCTAATCGACAGCCAGGGATTTACCCTGGCCGTGAATGTGATCATGCTCGAGCATGCAGAAGCGTATTTGGCGGCAGCCGAGCAAATGGGCGCAGGACTTGTCTTGCAGCTAAGCGAAAACACGGTGCGATACCACGGCTCAATTCGCCCGCTAGGAAAAGCCCTGCTGGAAATTGCGCAGGGTTGCTCAATGCCAATGGCCATTCATCTCGACCATGCAACTGATCCTGAGCTAGTTCGCGAAGCCGCAGATATCGGCTTCACCTCGGTCATGTTTGACGGGTCAAAACTTGACTATGGGCAGAATGTTGAAACTACAGCCCGCCTAGTGGCTGAAGTACCAAATGAAATTTGGTTTGAAGCGGAACTGGGGGAGGTTGGTGGCAAGAACGGTGTGCACGCTCCCGGTGTTCGAACAAGACCCGACGAGGCTGTCGCCTTCGTAGCGGCGACTAACGTCGACGGACTGGCAGTTGCGGTGGGATCATCCCACGCAATGCTTGAGAAGTCCTCGGTACTGGATTTTGAGCTAATCAAAGAGCTTGCCTCTGCCGTGGACGTCCCCTTAGTCCTGCATGGTTCCAGCGGAGTAAGCCACCCAGATTTGAAGACAGCAATAAAGTCTGGAATCAAAAAGGTGAACATTGCCACCGAGCTGAATGCAGTTTTCAATGCTGAAGTTGCTCGATTGGCCCCCCAAACACCAGGTGACCCGAGGAAGTTCCTAATTCCCGCAAGGGAATCGCTCCGCGAGCACCTCGTCGGGTTGCACAAATCTCTCCTTTAACGAATTAGTGGGTGTTACCCTCAACGGGTGAAAAAATCAGCGTGGATTGGCATCACATCCGGTGTTCTAGTTGCTGTGCTCGGAGGAGCATCGCTAGCAGTTGGTGACTATGTTCACACCTCCGGCACCAAGGTTCCCTGCGCGATAAATGCAGACGACATG
>JALQTD010000324.1 GCA_023264155.1 Flavobacteriales bacterium
CGCAATTGAGTATGCTGTCATTTTATATATCAATGATGACTATACAGATGGCGAACTGCATTTTGCAAAACTTGGCCTTGAGGTAGTTCCCCCAGCTAAATCCTTAATCATATTCCCCAGCGGCGAGGAATACCTACATGGAGTAAAGCCGCCAGGAGCTGGGCCACTTAGATATGTGTTGCCGTCTTTTGTTAGGAAGCGCGATGCTGACAGCAGACCTTAAGAACAATCTAAAAAAACTGGGATACAAATATAAAGAAATTGCTCCAGATGTGTTAGAAGTTTTTGACATACTAACAGATAATGAGATAAGTGTTATTAAGGAGATTATTACCAACGCTTCCCAGGAGGATTGGGAGAGCGATTATCGCAAAAGTCAAATGGAATTGGCGGAAAGAAAGTACGGCAGATCCGATATAGATAACCTAATAGCTGAGGGTATTATAGAGTATACATATGATTGGTCAGATAAGGCCATCTCAATACCGAGAGCTACGTGCAGCGTAACAAACCAAAAGATTATGGAGATGATTGCCTACGACCCTAATCTAACTTTTGGTAGCATTGATCATATTCAGCGTCAATATGCGGGTTCTGAGCTAAAGGAGCATGTCGATGAGTATGCGGACCCAAGCATTGTGTTTGCAGCAATTGTATACGTAAACGATGACTATGTTGATGGCCACCTTTATTTTTCTAATCTAAATGTAAAGACTAGACCTAAGGCAAAGTCTATGATGATTTTTCCAGGTAGTGAGCTATACAAACATGGAGTATCTGCTCCTGGGGAAGGCCCTACTAGGTATGTATTGCCAACCTTTATTCGGAAGTAGCCTGATCGCTTAGGTGCTTGTAGAGATCTTCTGGCTTCTGCTTTCCAAAAGTTCTGCCATTATACTGACCATAGTCATGTGAGCTTTCTACATAGTCCAAAGCGGTTCTCTGCAACTCTACCTTTTCGTCAAGGAATTCCTTATCATATACGGAGTCTTTATCGTCCCAGAATGCTAGAATAGTAAATCTATCGCCGCTAGTAATCTCCCTTACGCCATGCAAATATTCATGGCTTCCCTCGAATACAAGCAAGCTTCCAGCCTCTGGGTGAACATCA
>JALQTD010000325.1 GCA_023264155.1 Flavobacteriales bacterium
AACACCAAGCGACAATCCAGTTACTTGGGTATTTGATTCTACGCAAACGACACAACCTAACTTTTATTATTTAGTTGAGGTTTATATTGCGAATCCTACAACCTTTGCAATCGTAGAAAGGCACAAGGTATATCCAGAGTTTGGAAGTAAGGCTCATTTTGATGCTTCAAGTATTACCACGAGATATGCTCAAATTAACGACACAAGTGGAGCACAAATATTACCGAGTATTAAGATTGATGTAACCGAGTATTACGGAACAACTCCAGTAGCGAACGCAACGGCATCCAGTACGGCAGTATTGTTTTGGAAAGCAAGATTGAAGAAAGAGGATTTTGTGAACTACGATTTTAATGACTATTATCTAAACACTACGAGTGGAGTTAAATTCCTAACATTAGAACCGAGAGGAACGGCAAAAGTAAAGTATGAAGATTTGTTTTATCTATCTATCTTGACAAATGGAAATGCAGTTGACTTTACGATTAACACCTACCAAGATAATGGAACTTTAGTTGATAACGTGGTTTTGAGTGGTATTGGTGCTGGTTATAATTTGATGACCGTTTGGAGTGGGGTTAAAACTTTGGAAACTCTTAATGGAGTAGATTTTACGAATGCTACTTATTACACTATTGAAGTAGACAACGGAGTAGGAGCGAGTGAAGTATTCAGAATTGACTTAGACGAAAGTTGCCAATATTCTACAAGGTCGAGAATCCATTGGCTTAACGAAATTGGAGGAGTGGATTCTTATACTTTTGGATTGCTTACAAGGGAAAAAACAAACGTACAAGCTTTTGGATATGAAAGGCAGTTTGGTGCTTTTGATTCTGCTGGTAATTACACCTACGATTTAAAAGACGGAACGGTTATCGACTACTTGAAACAATTCAGTAAGGAGTTAGAAGTTACTTCGGATTGGATGTTGCAAGAGGTTCAGAATTGGTTGAGCAAATCTTTATACACTTCTCCAGTTGCTTACTTAGAACAAAACGAAAGTTTATACAGATGCAAGGTTACTAATAGCGACTTTGACAAGAAGATTCAGGAGACGGATATGGTATTCCAAGAAGTGGTAAAAATAGAATTAGAATCAGATA
>JALQTD010000326.1 GCA_023264155.1 Flavobacteriales bacterium
ACCATTGATTGCGAGCTCGACGGCGACAACCAGTTCCACGAGAAGGGCGTGTTGAGCATGGCGCACGCGGGGCGCAACACCGGCGGCAGCCAGTTCTTCATCGTCCACGACCGCGCTTCCACGGCCCACCTCGACCGCAACCACACCTGCTTCGGCAAGGTGGTGGACGGACTCGACCTCATCGACCAGATCAAGCAGGGCGACACGTTTCGGGTGGAGATCGTTGACTGAACTGCCCTTTTTCGAATGCATGCGGCGACCCGATGGGGTCGCCGTTTTGCTTTCAACGGGTTACTTGGCGAGCTTCAAGATCCGAAACGCTCCGCGCAAGACCAGCGCAAAAACGAACAGACCGATGAGCAGGTCGGGCAGCCTGCTTCCGGTCACGGTGACCAGCCCGGCCGCGGCAATGACCCCGGCGTTGACCAGGACATCGTTGCTGGTGAAAATGAGGCTCGCTTGCATATGTGCGTCCTGGGATTTGGCCCGTTGAAGGAGAACCAAACACCATCCGTTTGCCACCAAAGCCAGCGCTGAAACCCCTGCCATCGTCGCTGGATCAGGCAGCGCTTCTACCAGGAAAAACCGCCTGAGTACCTCAGCCATGCCGAGCAATGCCAGCGCCATTTGCAGGTAACCACTTGCGCGCGCCACCCGCTGCTTTTTTACCACTGCCGCCCCGACCGCCAGCAAACTCAAGCCGTAAACGATGGCGTCCGAAAGCATGTCCAACCCATCGGAAACCAAGCCCATCGAATCCGAGATGAACCCGAAGGCCGTCTCGGCCATGAAGAAAACAAGGTTGATGGCCAACACCTGCCACAGCAACTTGGATTGCAAGGTAAACTCCTCAGCCTGAGGACCCGATGCTTCTTCTGTGCGCACCCAATGCGCATCCAAATCCAGCGCAACAAGCGATGCAAACAGGCTGTCATCCGGTTCATCGTGGTACACCGTCAAGGTCCTTTCGGCCAATTGAAATTCCAACTTGGCAATGGATGCGTGATGGGCCAACTTCATTCGGATGAGCGCCTCTTCCGAGGGGCAGTCCATTTTCGTGATGGTGAAAACGCTCTTCTTCACGACTCGAATTT
>JALQTD010000327.1 GCA_023264155.1 Flavobacteriales bacterium
AACAACAATGGGTTGAAATGTAATAAGGAATAGTAATCTAGTAGAAATTTTTGCAAGTTCTCATAAAGTGAGATTATACTTTTTTGGGTTGTTATAACCTAAATTGCGGTATAATAGTTATAATTATTAATACATAAGGAGCTATGATGGCTTACAATACGATAAACCGGGCTGATAAAACTGCCCCAACTGGTGATTGGGTTGGTACTACAGATACCCAAACACTAACCAACAAGACAATTAATGGTTCTAGTAACACGCTGTCTAACGTTAGCCTAACTTCTGCTGTTACTGGCGCTTTGCCAGTAGCTAATGGTGGTACGGGTTCAACCACTGCATCTGATGCACGCACGGCTTTGGGCCTGGAAATTGGTACTGATGTTGAAGCGTATGACACCAATACGGCTAAATATAACGCCACAACTGCAAATTTTACTGGCACGTTGCAGAATAATGGAAGTAACGTAGTTGTAGATTCAGATATTGGATCTACTGTTCAAGCGTATGGTGCAACTTTAACTTCTTGGGGAAGTAAAACAGTCCCATCTGGTGACGCTGTAGGAACCACTGATACACAGACGTTGACAAACAAAACTTTGCAAGACTACAGCGAGGTTGTATTTACTAGTTTAGCAACGTCTATTGACCCATTAAATGGAAGTATTCAAACAAAAGTTTTAGAGCCTAACACAATATTTACATCAGCTTTATCTACCGGCCAATCGGTAACATTAATGCTCGAAGGTGCAGATCAAAACCCCCCTACTTGGCCAACTCTAACCTGGGTGACGGCTAAAGGCAACTTTGCACCATCATATACAAGTAAAGATGTATTTATTTTATGGAAAGTGGGCACAACTTTATATGCTTCATATGGTGGGAGTTATGCGTAATGCTTGGACGATCTTTGCTTCTTAATAATTCTGAAGGAGATCCTGTCGGTTTTGTTTTTTATGCCCAACGCCAAAATACAGATACTCTTCAGTACCCTTTATGGTCTTATGTAGATAATGCGGATAATGTATACTTAGCTGTTGGTTATGGTACTGCATATCTTGCTTACCAAATTATAAAATTTGATAGTACTG
>JALQTD010000328.1:0-677 GCA_023264155.1 Flavobacteriales bacterium
AACAGCCCGCATTCATATCTGGTAATAGAACTTTTTTACTTGGGCTCATTAACTTTGCAGTTTCTGCCATAAAATGAACTCCTGCCATTAAAATTATATCCGCTGAAGTTTTTGATGCCTCAATAGCAAGAGCTAATGAGTCTGCAGAAAAATCAGCTACTCCATGATAAATTTCAGGTGTTTGATAATTATGAGCAAGTATTATTGCATTTTTTTCTTTTTTGAGTTTATTAATTTTATGAATGTAAGGTGCGTGTACTGACCATTCAATTTCAGGCATAACCTTTGAAATTTTCTGGTAAATAGAGTCAGTTGATTGTTTTACTTCCTGTGTAAAATCCATAAGAATATTTACCAATTTGAAAGATAGAAGTCATTCATTTATTATGGGACATATTGCGGTCGTGCTGAAATTGGTAGACAGGCACGGTTGAGGGCCGTGTGGACCTAGTCCATGAGAGTTCGAGTCTCTCCGACCGCACCAAAAGCAAAAATTTAAAGGAGTTTTTTAATGGATAAATTACTTTCAGTCATATTTATGATCGGAGTGTTACTTTTAGTTCTTCCAGGATTTTTACAATCAAATTCTAAGCTAAAACAATTTCTTAAAAATTTAAGTATTTGGGTTATTGTAATATTAATAATTCTTATAGTTATTTTTTTATTTAAATAATTCG
>JALQTD010000328.1:687-1007 GCA_023264155.1 Flavobacteriales bacterium
TCCAATCTGGTTTCTTGATACTTATTGAAGCTTCTTTTGTAGTAAATTTTAAACTCTGATCAAAATTTTTATCTAAATACTTAATCAATGCAAAAGGATATTCATTTTCAATTAAAACTTTTCCAATTTCATTTTCATTATTAAAGATACTTTCACCCTCATATAATTTTCCCTCAATTATATTAATTGGCAACAATCTCTTAGAAAGTTTATTTTTTAATTTAATTCTTGCTGTATTTTCTTGGCCAACATAACAGCCCTTTTTAAAATCTATTCCATTTAATTCATCATAGTTACACTCAATTCCAAAAAGTTTGTTT
>JALQTD010000329.1 GCA_023264155.1 Flavobacteriales bacterium
TCACACGTGACCCCTCTCAGCCCCCCGGGAGAGGGGTGCCGGTACTTTCGCCGGGTGAACGTTGAACCATGTCAGTGATTCCTGTTTTGATCGTGATCGGATTGGTGGTAGCGGGGGGATTCCTCGCCGCCTTCCTTTGGGCTTTAAACAACGGCCAATTCGACGACGCGACCACCCCGGCCTGGCGGATGTTGAACGAAGACACACCTGACGACGAATCCACTTCATCCAAGTAAGCACTTCCTTCAAAATGAGCCAGGAACGATTTCAGTACGACAACGCGATTGTCCGGATGTTCATCTTTGCCACCGTCATCTGGGGCATCATCGGCATGCTCGTCGGCCTCACGGCGGCGAGCCAATTGGTTTGGCCGGAGTTGAACGCCAACCTCGCGTGGCTGACCTTCGGGCGGATTCGTCCGCTCCATACGAATGCCGTGATTTTCGCCTTTGTGGGGAACGGGATTTTTGCTGGGGTCTATTACTCGCTGCAGCGGTTGTTGAAGGCCCGGATGATGTCGGACTTCTTGAGCCGGGCGAATTTTTGGGGCTGGCAGCTCATCATCTTGTCGGCTGTGCTGACGCTTCCCTTGGGGTACACCACTTCGAAGGAATACGCCGAGCTGGAATGGCCGATTGACATCGCCATCGCCCTCGTGTGGGTGATTTGGGGGGTGAACATGATGGGCACGATTTTGCGCCGGCGCGAACGCCACTTGTATGTGGCGGTGTGGTTCTACATCGCCACGTTCGTGACGGTGGCCGTTTTGCACATCTTCAACTCGTTCGAACTGCCCGTCAGCTTCCTGAAGAGCTACTCGTGGTACGCCGGGGTGCAAGACGCGCTCGTGCAATGGTGGTACGGCCACAACGCGGTGGCGTTCTTCTTGACGACGCCTTACCTCGGGTTGATGTACTACTTCGTGCCGAAGGCGGCTGGGCGGCCCGTGTATTCGTACCGCTTGTCCATCATCCACTTCTGGGCGCTGATTTTCATCTACATCTGG
>JALQTD010000032.1 GCA_023264155.1 Flavobacteriales bacterium
CCTGTACGGTGAACCGCCCACATTTGAGGAAGTGGCAGCGGGGGTGCAGCGCGTGCTTGTTGAAGATTTCACCGCGCACCAGTGCGGGAATTGCCCGGATGCCGCCATCATCGCGGAGGGCATTGCGGAAGGAGACGACCGGGTTTCTGTGATGGCCATCCATGCGGGCAACCTTGCGGCCACCGACGACGACCACTTTGACACCGATTGGACCACGGAGGAAGGGGATGTTTTCTGGAACCAATTGGAGTTTCAGGCAAATCCGTTGGGCCGCGTGAACCGCCGGCCTAATCCTGGGAACTTTTTTGCTCCCGCGCAGTGGGCTGATGAAGTCAACGCTGCCCTGACCGAAGCCCCCACCCTCCACCTCGCTGGTGAGGTGCAATACGTCGCCGCGAACGGGCACCTCAACGTCCACATCTTCGGCCAAGCCCTCGCCGATGCACCGGGCGCCGTCAACCTCGCGATCCTCGTGTTGGAATCGCACATCATCGACTACCAGCTTGATTACAGCGCCTCGCCGAGCGTTGTGGAGGACTACGAATTCAATCACGTCCTGCGGGGGTCATTGAACGGCGCCATCGGCCTTGGATTCGGCGACCTCGCCGACGGAATGACCGAAGGTGAAACCGCCCTGGCCTCCTTCACCTACAACTGGCCCGCGGAATGGCTCGCCGAGAACGCCACCATCCTGGGCGTGGCGACCGATGTGGACGGCGTGGTGTTGAACGTGGTGGAGCTCCACGTCGGGGAATGAAGCGGCTTGCTGGACTCCTCCTGCTTTGCGCGGGTGTACTGGCCGTGCACGCGCAGGAACCCTTGCGCTTTCGCGGCGGGTTGTATGCCGGCGTGTGTGCGAGCCAAATCCACGGGGACGGCGTTTCCGGGTTCGATAAATTTGGCCTCACCGCAGGGCCGCTGCTCGAAATCTCCCGGGGCGACGTCGCGTGGGAATGGGGCATGCTGTACACGCAAAAAGGCAGCCGCAAAGTGCCCAATCCCAAGGCCGGCGACTACTCGACCTGGAAATACCGGTTCACCTACCTCGACATACCGGTGGTGCGCGTTTGGCATCCTGAGGATTGGTGGTGGTTTGGGGTGGGTGTGCAGCCGAGCGTGCTGCTCTCGGCCGAGGAGGACTTCTACAGCACGGGGTATTCGCCCTTGACCACGCCTATCCTGCGATCCGTTGATGTCGGGGTGCTTGCCTTAGTCGGCGTGGAGTACACGGACGCCTTGACCTTCGAATTGCGGATGAGCCAAAGCGCCGTGCCCATCAGCGACCGCCCCGATGCACCCGTGATGCGGTGGGACAACTTCCTGATGAACATGGCGCTTCAACTCGGATTGAAAGTTCAGTTCGGTTCGAATTGAACCTACTCCTTCCGCCCGACTTCCTCTAAAATGCGGGAAGGCGAACGGTCCACGGCCTCCACGGCTTCGACCCAAGCGAGCCAAACGCCCGCGAACACCTCTTCGACGCGCCCCTCCAGTTCGGTGGCTTGCTCGTCGAAAATGGCCGCGGCCCGTTGCGCATTCGCCCCCGGACCTTCGCGTTCATCCAACCGACCAAACGCCATCCACAAGTCGTCGCTCATGCGGCGCGTCACGTGGTCGTAACCCTTGAAGCCCTTCGGGGTCGTCCACAGCTCCTCGATTTCCCGCAACTCCGCCCGCAACGAATCGGTGAGGGCGTTCAAGGAATCGCTTTCCGCAGCCGGCAAGTGGTCCCATGACGGGGCTACGGCATCGATGGCCTCGGACGCACGCGCCACGCGCTGCAGCGCCTCATCCGCCCGGGCCACCGCAGCGTACAAGTCGCGTTGGTGTTCGGCAGCGGCGGTTGCGGCAGCGGCATCGAAGGGAACCCGCGGGTCGGGGTGCACCGTGACGGCCTGCCGGGCCTCGTGCGTGCCGAGCCGCATCACCACCTCGTACGTGCCGGGCAGGACGGACGGGCCGCCGCCGGGCGTTTTGTCATCCGGTTTGCGGAGGCCGGTGCGCGGCCAGTGCACCCCATCGGTGTCGAGGCCCCAGCGGCCCCACTGCAAGCCTGGTTCGACGTCGCGGGTCATCCGGCGCAACGTGTCGCCGGCCGCGTTGAGCACGAAGACGTGCAGTTCCTCGTGGGCGGCAGCGGTGTCAGGGGCGATGTAGTACGACCAGTTCGCGCCGCCGGGCCGGTTTTTGCCCTCCCAAATGGGATCGCCAGGGAAGCGCGCGCCGGCGGGGCGGGCCCGGGAAACGTCGTAGGCGTCGCGGACAGGGAACATGCGGAGGGGCGCGGAGAAGACGCCGTTGCCTTCTTTGGCCAGCGCCCGCAAGGCGGACAAATCGTCCACCACGTACGCCGCCCGCCCGAACGTGCCGAGCACCAAATCCCCCCACCGCGGGTGGATCACCAGGTCGCGCACCGGCACGCTCGGCAAGTCGTGCGTCCAATGCTGCCAGTTCACCCCCCGGTCGAAGCTCACGTACAGCCCGCCCTCGGTGCCGAGGAAGAGCAGCGACTCCGCGACGGGGTCTTGGGCGACGCACAGGGCGTGGCCGTTCACGCCGCTGCCTTCGCCGACGAGCCGATCCCAAGAGGCGCCGCCGTCGGTGGTGCGGTAGAGGTACGGTTGGTCGTCGCCGCGCCGGTAGTCGTTCACCACCACGTAGACCTCATCGGACCGGTGGGGGCTGACGTGGATTTGGGGGATCCAAGCGCCGGCGGGGAACCGCTTGATGTCGAGGGCGTGGTCGCGCCAGGTGGCGCCGCCGTCGGTGGTGTGCTGCAGCCGACCGTCATCGGTGCCGACCCAAATTTCTTCCCGGTTCACGGGCGCGATGCACAGGATGGTGCAGTGGTTTTCGGCTTGGGTGGCGTCGATGGTGAGGCCCCCGGACTGGGCTTGGTTGAGCTTGTCCGGGTCGTTCGTGGTCAGGTCCGGGCTGAGCACCGTCCAGCTGGCGCCGCGGTCCGCCGAGTGGTGGAGGAACTGGGAGCCAAAGTAGAGGCCGTCCTCGCTCGTGGGGTCCAAGGCGAGCGCCGCATTCCAAGCGAAGCGCAGCGGTACGCTGTCCGGGCGGACGGGCTGAATGGATTGCGAGCGGCCGGTGCGGCGGTCGATGCGCGCGATGGAACCGCCTTGGTACATGGCGTACACCGTGTGCTCGTCAACCGGCTGAACGTCGAACCCGTCACCGAAGAGCACTTCCTGCCAGTCCGCATTGCGGATGCCGCCCACGTGCCAAACCTCGCTCGGCCCGACCCACGAGCCGTTGTCCTGCATCCCGCCATAAATGTTGTACGGCACCGCATCGTCCACCGCGATGTGGTAAAACTGGCCGAGCGGCAAGTTCTCCACAAAGCTCCAGGTGCGCCCGCCATCGCGGCTGATGTTGAGCCCCCCGTCGTTGCCGTCGAGCATGAACTGCGGGTCGTCGGGGTGGATGAAAAACGCGTGGTGATCCGGGTGCACACCGCTGTACGGCAGGATGGTTTCGAAGGTCCGCCCGCCGTCCGTGCTTTCATCGACCATGCTGTAGAGGTTGAACAGGTGGTCGGGATCGGTCGGATCGGCGTGAATTTCAGCGTAGTAAAACGGCCGGTTGCCGACGCTGTTGTTTTGGACCAAATCCCAATTCCGCCCGCCATCTTCCGACCGGTACAACCCCGTGCCCGACTCGGCCTCCACCAAGGCGTACACGATGTCCGGATCCGCCGGGCTCATCGCCAGCCCCATCCGGCCCAAGGTGCCGCCCGGCAAGCCCGCGTCCTCCCCGAGCTCGGTCCACTCGGCGCCCCCGTCGTGCGTGACGTACAACCCGCTGCCCTCGCCCCCGCTCGTAAAGAACCACGGCTCGCGGTGAAAACTCCACATCGCCACGAACAGCTTGTCCGGGTTCGACGGGTCGAGCACCATCTCGGCCACGCCCGTCGTGTCGTCCACGAACAGCACGTGGTCCCAGGTCGCCCCGCCGTCCGTCGTTTTGTACACGCCCCGGTCGGGGCCGGGCGACCAGGCGCTGCCCGTCGCGCCCACCCAGGCCGTCTTCGGGTCGTCCGGGTGCACGATGATCCGGTGGATGTTCCGCGTGGCCTCGAGGCCCAAGCAGGTCCACGACGCGCCGCCGTCGATGCTGCGGTACACGCCACGGCCGCTCGAATGGCTATTCCGGGGGTTGCCTTCGCCCGTTCCGACCCAAATCACGTCCGGGTTGGAGGGCGCGAGGGCGACCGCCCCGATGCTTTGGGTCGGCTGCTCGTCGAAGAGCGGCTCCCAGGTCAGTCCTGCGCTCTCGCTCCGCCACAGGCCGCCGCTGGCCGTTCCGGCGTAAATCACTTCCGGCCGGTCGCGCTGGACGGTGATGGCAGTGACCCGGCCGGACATGGTGCCCGGACCGACGTGCCGGACGTTCATGCCTTCGAGGTACTCGGTGACGCTTTGGCTCGAGGCGAAGGCCGGGAGGAAGAGGAGGGCCATGCAGGCCGTGAGGAAGCGGTTCATCATTTGGTCAATCCTATGCGTTCCACGGAACGGACGGGAACGGTCACCGGGATGCCCCATGCCTTGCCGGTGACGGTGCCTTCTGCGCGCAGCTCCACTTCGCCGCCCGTGAGGAAGTTCATCAATTCGTTTTTCAAAATCGCGGCGATGGCGCCGGGTTCGCTGGCCACTTCCAGCCGAAGCACGGATTCCGCGCGGGCCGGAAGTTCCACGGGCGCCGGCAGCTGGACGGCGCCGACGCGGCGGTCGCGGACGTACAGGGCCACGTCGCTGTGCAAGGCCTTGACGGTGTAGCCGTTCGGGTTGTAGACGCGCACGTCGACCTCGCCATTGAAGCCCTGCAGCGTCAATTGGCCTTCCGTCAAGCCCGACACTTCGCGGACCTCCAAATCGTGGTAGCAACCCGCGAGGGTCACCACCAGCAACATCCCGGCGAGCCAGCGCATCATTTGGCCGCGTGCAATTCAGCGAAATGCTTGTGGAACAACGGAATGGTCTCGATGCCCTTGAAGTAGTTGAAGACGCCGTAATGCTCGTTGGGCGAGTGGATGGCGTCACTGTCAAGGCCAAATCCCATCAGGACCGTCTTGAGGCCGAGGATCTGCTCGAAGCTCGCCACGATCGGAATGGAGCCGCCGCCGCGGAAGGGCACCGGCTTGCGGCCGAAGGTGGTTTCCATGGCCTTGGACGCGGCTTGGTACGCGGGGGAATCGGTCGGCGTAACCGCGGGTTGACCGCCGTGCATCGGGGTCACCTTGATCTTCACGGAAGGCGGCGCGATGCGGTTGAAGTGCGCCACGAACTTGGCGGTGATGTCCTCGGGGTCTTGGTTCGGCACGAGGCGCATCGAGATTTTTGCGGAGGCCTTGCTGGCGATGACCGTTTTTGCGCCGTCGCCGGTGTAGCCGCCCCAAATCCCGTTCACGTCAAGCGTCGGCCGGATGCTCATGCGTTCCGCCGGCGTGTAGCCCTTCTCGCCCTCGACCGCACCGATGCCGATGCTGCGCTTGTATTCCTCTTCGTCAAACGGGGCCTCGGCCATGGCCGCGCGCTCGGCGGCACTCAGCTCGACGACGTCATCGTAGAAGCCGTCCACCGTGATGCGCTGGTCCTCGT
Source organism: Flavobacteriales bacterium (assembly GCA_023264155.1). Classification (GTDB taxonomy): domain Bacteria; phylum Bacteroidota; class Bacteroidia; order Flavobacteriales_D; family Sanyastnellaceae; genus JALQTD01. The sequence continues at coordinate 5,610 of JALQTD010000032.1, forward strand.
CCTTGAGGGAAGCGATGAGTTCGGCGAGGATGTTGATCGGGTTGGGGGCGGCACCGCCGTAGAGGCCGGAATGGAGGTCGCGGTTGGGGCCGGTGACCTCGACCTCGACGTAGCTCAGGCCGCGGAGGCCGACCGTGATGGACGGGATGTCGTTGGCGATGATGCCCGTGTCGCTGACCAGGACGATGTCGGCGGCGAGGCGCTCCTTGTGCGCTTCGAGGAAGGGCTCGAGGTGGGCGCTCCCGACCTCTTCTTCGCCCTCGATCATGAACTTGATGTTGCAGGCGAGGGATCCGGTTTGGTTCATCACCTCGAGGGCCTTCACGTGCATGAAGAATTGGCCCTTGTCATCGCAAGCGCCGCGGGCAAAAATCGCGCCCTCGGGATGCAGTTCCGTCTGCTTGATCACCGGTTCGAACGCCGGGCTGTCCCAGAGTTCAAGGGGATCGGCGGGCTGCACGTCGTAGTGTCCGTAGACCAAAACCGTAGGCGCAGCCGGATCCACCAAGCACTCCCCGTACACCACCGGGTACCCCTCCGTCGGAATGATCTCCACGCCGGTCGCCCCGGCCTGCTTCAAGTGGTCCGCCACCGACGCAGCGCACCGCTCCACATCCCCGGCATAGGCCGGATCCGCCGAGATCGACGGAATGCGCAGCAGGTCAAACAATTCTTCCAAGAACCGGTCGCGGTTCGCTTGCAGGTATTCGTTCGCGTTCATGCCCTGCAAGTTAATGCGAAGCCGGGCGAGGTGGCGCCCTTCAGGCGCGTGGATCTCGCCGAACCCATCGCGGCAGGGGGCGCACCACGTAAACGAAGCTCCGCGAGTCTTCCGGGTCGCGTTGGCGGTCGAGGAGTGCATACCCGAACAGCGCCACCGCTTCGTCATTCAATTCCTTGAACAACCGCGCCCGGCGCGAACGGATGGCCTCTGCCCCCTCTTCCCGGACGCCGGTGATCAGGGCGTCAAACTCGGCAATGGTGATGGTCTGCTTGGGAAGGGCCAGCAAGGCAGCCATGGCGGGCGACAGCTCCAAGTCCGCCAAATCCACCTCCAACGGTTCGAATGCGGATTTCCGCTTGCGGCGGCCCTGCATCCCCAGGCCAAGGCCGGCGAGGAACACCGCCACGCCCCCGGCTGCGACGAGCCAAGGGGACCACTGCGGAGCGGGGTCCGTGGGGGTGGTCCAGGTGGCGGGATCGGTGGGGATGGCGAAGGGTTGCCACGGGGTGTTCGGGATTTGGCCTAAGAGCGTGTCCACGTCCAAGGTGGCCAGCAAGGTCGCGCCCACCCAGAACTCGACGCGATCCGTGAAATGAACGGTGCAATCTACGTCCCGCTGGCGCTCCCGTAACTTCATCCATTCCGAGCTGTGCAGCACCACCTTGCAGCGCATGCTCGCCTTCTCCACCACGATGACCCCGCCGTTGTGCATGCCCAGGAGCAAGTGGTCGGCCAAATCGTACATCCGAATGATCGACGCCGCCCCCGTCAACGCCGGAATCTCCCAGCTCGGCGTCCACGCTCCCCCACCCGCAGGAGCCGTCCAAATCACCCCGGTGCGATCCGGGTATTCCGCCGTAACCGTCCAGTCCAACCGCCCGATCTCGCCGGATTTCATGCGAAAAGTCCAGTGCCGTGCAGGATTCTCCAACGTCGGCAGCCCTTCCGAATGGCCTACCCGTTCCCACTCCCCCCGCGTTTCCAAAAACACAATGTCGTCCGCGTGGCCCCGCCAGAACCCGTATCCCCCGACCAAGTGAAACTGGCCTTCGTGGAAGTAGGGAAAGGCGTTGAAATTCCAACCCCGGTTGGGGCTTTTGCTCAGGTTGTGCAAGGAATCCGTTCCGAACGACACAAATCCGAGGTCGCCGGCATACCAAACCGCCACTTCGCCCTCCGCCGATCGGTGCAGGTGCGTAACCCACGCATGCGGGCTTTTTTTCCGCAACTCGGGTGGGATGTCCTCTTCGAAAATTAGGTCGCGGACAGCAGGATTGCGGGCAAATTGCCACCACCGCTCCGGCAAAGTCCGGCCATCGGTTGTGGCCAAGCAGCGCGGCAATACAGCCACCATCAACACCGCCACCAAACATCCACGCTTGAGCATATTGCAAATTTAGAGCACAGCACGGCACTGACCGATACGGAGGTGGACGGAGTATCTTTGCCGCCACTGCCATGCGACCCGATTTCAACAACACCGAACAAGCGTTCAGCCACCTCAGCGATGGCGAGTTGCGCAAAGCCCTGCTGCTGTTCCAAACCGTGGGCAACCCCACGCTTGTGCGACTGGGGAAGGTCCTGATGCAGGCGGCCCTGGCGCTGCGTATTCCGGTGGGTTGGGCCATTCGGCCGACCATCTACGCCCATTTTTGCGGCGGGGAGTCCATCGCCGATTCCGAAGCCACCGTGGCCAAGCTGCACGCGGGGCGGGTGCACACCATCCTCGATTACAGCGCCGAAGGAAAGGAGAGCGAGCGGGAATTGGACGCCACGCGGGACGAAATCCTCGCAAACATCCGGGCGGCGGCGGGGGATGCGCGCCATGCCTTCAGCGTGTTCAAGGTCAGTGGGGTGGCGCCGACGAAGGTGTTGGAGGACCCGGGGAGCGACCCAGCGGCTTGGGAACGCGTGAAGGCGCGGGTGGCCGTGTTGTGTGCGGCGGCGGCGGAGACGGGAGGGCGCGTGTTCATCGACGCGGAGGAAACGTGGTTCCAGGGGGCCATCGATGCGTTGGCCGAGGCTGAAATGCGGCGGCACAACGGGGAGCGGGCGGTCGTGTTCAATACGGTGCAGTTGTACCGGCATGATCGTTTGGCCTACTTGCAGCAGCTGACGGAAAAGGCGGCGAGTGAAGGGTGGCAGGTCGGCGTGAAACTCGTGCGCGGGGCGTACATGGAAAAGGAGCGGGAGCGCGCAGCCGACGAAGGCCGCCCGTCGCCCATCCAACCGGACAAAGCCGCGAGCGACCGCGACTACGATGCCGCGTTGCGTTGGTGCATCGACCACCTCGATCGGGTGAGCGTGTGCAGCGGCAGCCACAACGCCGAGAGCAATGGACTGCTGTGCGACCTGATGGCCGCGGCGGGGGTGGCGGCGGATGACGACCGGGTTTGGTTCGCCCAGCTGCTTGGCATGAGCGATCCGATCAGCTTCAACTTGGCGGCGCACGGATACAACGTGGCGAAGTACGTGCCGTATGGGCCGATTCGCGAGGCGATTCCGTATTTGATCCGGCGCGCGGAGGAGAACACGTCGGTTGCAGGCCAAACCTCGCGCGAGCTCACCCTCTTGCGCGCCGAACTCGACCGCCGGCGGCGCGCCGTATCTTAACGTCCATGAACCGGAAAGACTTTTTCAAGCTGTTGGGACTGGGCGCCCTCGGTACCAGCTCGGCGGCGTGGGGCGCAGCGTTGCAACGGCTCGGGGCGGTGTTGCCCCCCACCGACCCGCTGCCCGTCCTGTTCTTCGGGCACGGCAGCCCCATGAACGCGGTGGAGGAAAACCGGTTCGTGGAGGGCTGGCGGGCGCTGGCGCAACGGCTGAACATCCAGCCCCAAGCCGTGCTGTGCATCTCGGCCCATTGGGAGACGGTGGGCACCCGCATTACCGCGATGCCCCAGCCGCGGACCATCCACGACTTCGGTGGCTTTCCGGCCGAACTCTACGAAATCCAGTCCCCGGCGCCCGGCCATCCGGGGCTGGCGGCGCACATTGCGGGCGGCCTGCCCGGCCAAGTCGCGCTGGACGAGGAATGGGGGCTCGACCACGGCACGTGGAGCGTGTTGAAGCACATCTTTCCGCAGGCGGACGTTCCGGTGTTGCAGTTGAGCTTGGACCGCCGGATGGACGCGGCGGCGCATTACGCGTTGGCACAACAGCTGACGGATTTGCGGCGGCGCGGCGTCCTCGTGGTGGGCAGTGGGAATTTGGTCCACAACCTAGGCCAAATCGCATGGCAGCACCTCAACGACGTCGGCTACGCCCACCACTGGGCCGCCACCGCGCACGCCCAACTCAACGGCTGGATCCTCGGCGGCGACCACGGTGCGCTCATCGCGGCGCCCACCCGGTCCGACCACGCCCTGCGCCTCGCCATCCCGACCGCTGAACACTACCTGCCCCTGCTGTACGTCCTGGGCATGCAGCAACCCGGCGAGTCCCTCGAGCTCTTCAACGACCACGCGGTCGGCGGCTCGATCACCATGACTTCCGTGGCCGTCGGCCTGACCGCCTGATCAGCGGACCACCGCCCCGCGCACCACTTCGGTACCGGCCTCCGTCTCCACCTGAACGAGGTACGTGCCCCCCTGCACCCATCGGCCGGGCACGAACCCGCCCAACAGCTCCTCCCGGCTCAGCTCGGCCACGGCCCGTCCTCCCGCGTCGTACACGACCCCCCGCACCACCGGCACGCTCCCGCCAGGCTGCAGCCGCACGGCCTGCCCCACCCCCGCCGGATTCGGCACCAGCACCCAATCGCCGCCCGCCGCCACGAAGCCCGTCCACCCCGCCACCGCGGCCCCTGCCACGTCCACCGGCGTCCGATCCGCCCCCTCGTACATGGCCCGGAACGCCTCGATGTCCGGGTGGTCCGCCGAAGCCGCCAACAGCCCGCTCACCCAACGTTTGGGCACCGAAACATACCGCAGCCGAACCCGCGCCTCCACCGTCCCCCGGTACGCCCCCACATCCACCCGGTAGGTCAACCGATCCGCCCCGGTCCCCTCAGCGCCCTCCCACCGATTGAAGTTCGCGTCCACGGCCGCAGCCGGCCCGATCGCCACCGTATCGTACGCCGCATGCGCCGACGTGAACCCCCGCGGCGGCAGCCGGTTGTCCTTCAACACGGTGGCCGCCCGCTCCAGGATGGTCGTCTCCGCCCCGGACACATCCGCAAAGGCGAACTCGTAAACCTGGACCTCATCGGCCGCCGTGATCACCTCGTGGTGGGGCTCATAAGGCAGGTCGCGCCCCGCAATCCCCTCCGCTTCCGACCACTTCCCGCTGGCAAACAACGTGTCCCCGCCGGCGTCCACAAGCACGAACTCCAAAAACGCCAACCGCGCCGGATACCCGCTCGGGAACTTGTGCCCGATCTTGTTCACGACCTCCACTTCAAAGGCGACCTCGCCCTCTCCGGCCTCCACCTGGGTCACGTTCAGCGCGGCCGTCTCCTGCTGCAGCCCGCGCAACGTCCGGGCGATGGTCGAATCGAATTGCACCGGCGTGGCGGACAGGTCGAGCGCCTCGGCGTTGTCCTTCATCAGCTTGAGCATGAAGCTGTTGCCGCCCACGAAATGGTGGCGACCGAAGCGCTGCTCGAACAGCCAGTTGGGTTGCGTGGCGGCAATGGCACCGCCCTCGACGAGGGGCATGTGACAGGTTTGGCATTGCACCCCTTCCGCATTGAAATCGGAGTTCACCCACTCCAGGTAGGTGGCCTGTTCGAAGAAGACATTGCCGGTCGTTTCGCCGGCCAAATCCTGGGTGTGGCTATACAGCGAATGGCAGCTCGTGCACACCTCGCTCGCCCGGAAATGCTGCCCATAGGCCGGGATGAACCCGGTCTGCCCGCTCATCAACCCGTCCCACGGATTCTCGAATCCGCCCCAAGCCACCTTTTCAGGATTCACCGGCAAGTCCCCGTTGAACCGGCCCGCCAGCCCGATGTTGTCGATGGTGTGGCAACCCGTGCAGCCCACACCGTCCAGGCCCAGGTCGTCCGCCAACAGGTCCGCCATGGTGTAATGCGCATCCCCGCCCGTCAGCCGGGCCTCGTGGAAGCCCTGCGGCGCGTGGCACGCCGTGCACGTGTTCTCTATCTCGTCGCGGTGTCCCGGATTGATGAGCCCCTCCCGCGCCACTTGCGCACGCCAAAACGGATCCCGCGCGCTGTTCGCCATCATCGTCGCCTGCCAATCAAACACCGGACTCACCGTCGCCCCGTGGGCATCCACCAGCGCTTCCCCATCCGGATCGGGCGCGTGGCAGTTCACGCACTTCCCCGACCCGCTGAAGAACTCGCCCTCCACCGTGCACAGCTCCCCCATCCGCCACAGCGCCCCCTCTTCGGTGGATTCATCGTAACGGCGGTCGGGCACGACCGCGGCCAAAAAAGCCGCAGCAGCCACCAAAGTCAAGAGTACGCGAACAGTTCGAGCCATGAGACCCGCAAGTTACAACTCAGCCCTTCACGCCGCGCAGGACGGCCTCCTCGCCCGAGCGCGTTTCCACCCGGATGAAGTACATCCCCGTGGGCAATCCCCCCACATCGATGCCGAGCGCCGCCTCCGTCCCGGAGAATGCCGCCACTTGCCGACCCGCCGCATCGAGCAGCCACGCTTGGTGCACGTCGAGGCCTTCGATCCGGACGCGGTCCGTGGCCGGGTTGGGGACGAGCCGGCCATCCGGGCGATCCTGCACGCTGGCCACCCCCGCCGCAGACTCGGGGTAGAACACCTTCACCACCTCCACGGGGGTGCGGTCGGCTTCGTTGAACATGGCTTGGAAGTCGGCGATGGCCTCGTGATCGGCCGCGTAGCCGAACATCTCCTCCACCCACCGAGCGGGCAAGGTCATGTAATGCAGGGTGACCTCGGCGATGACTTCCCCGAAGTAGCCGTCCGGGGTGATGCGGTAGACGAGGCGGTCCGTGCCGCTGCCTTCCGTGCCGTCCGCGAAGCGGTTGAAGTCGGCATCGAGTGCGGCCGCAGGCCCGAAGGCCGCCGTGTCATAGCTCATGTGTCCCATCGAGAAACCGGACGGTGCGAGGCGGTTGTCCTTCAGCACGCTGGCCGCTTGGTCGAGGACCGTGGAGGACGTGCCGCTGACGTCGGCGAACACCATTTCGTAGACTTGGACCTGGTCTTCGGACGTGATCTCGTTGTGGTGCGGTTCGAAGGGGAGGTCGCGGCCGGCGATGCCCTCCTCGGGCGACCACGCACCGCTGTGGAACAGCTCGTTGCCGAGCGTGTCGCGCAGCTCGAACTCGATGAAGGTCAGGCGGGACGGGTAGCCGGTCGGGAACTTGTGCCCCGTCAGGTTTTCCAGCTCCACTTCGAAGGCGTACTCGCCGGCGGGCGCGTCGAGGGGCGTGAGGGCGAGGTTCGCCGAGTGGTGTTGCAGCATCCGCTCCGTCCGGGCGATGGTCGAGTCGAACTGCACCGTGGAGGCGGAGAGGTCGAGGCCCGCGGCGTTGTCACGGAGCACCTTGAGCATGAAGGAGTTGCCACCGACCAAATGGTGTTGCCCCAGTGGATTCGCGGCCAGCCACGTGGGCCGATCGGACAAAATGGTGCCTCCTGGCAGGCGGGGCATGTGGCAGGTTTGGCATTCCACCCCCTCCTCCGGATAGGACGAATTCAGCCACTCCAAATACGTCGACTGCTCGAAGAAGACCCCGTCCGTAGGCTGGCCCTCGAGGTCAAACGTGTGCGTGTACAACGAGTGGCACGGCGCGCACACCTCGCTCGTCAACATGTGCCCGCTGGACGTCGGCGTGTAATTGACGTTGTTCTGCATGGGCATCGTCACCTGCGGCGTGAAGGGTCCCCAAATCACGCGGTCCTCGTTCGTCGGCAAATCCCCGTTGAACCGCCAGCGCAGCGAATCGTCGTTGATCGTGTGGCAGCTCGTGCAGTTCACGCCATCGAGCCCCATTTCGTCCCCCTCGAGGTCAGCGATGTTGTACAAATCGTCGCCCGCCCAGTGCGCCTCGTGGTGGCCTGCCGGCGCGTGGCACCCCGTGCACACGTTGGCAATCTCGTCCGTGTAATCGGGGTTTTCCAGCCCCTCGTGCGCCACCTTCGCCCGCCAAAACGGGTCTTTCGCGCTGTTCGCCATCATCGTCGCTTGCCAATGCGTCACCACGCTCACGTCGTTTCCTTCGGCATCCTGCATCGCAATGGGATCCGGCCCGTGGCACAGCACGCAGTTCCCCGAACCGCTGTGGTGCTCCCCTTCGGCCAGCGTCAAGTCCGCCATGCGCAACAGGAGGCTGTCCTGTTCGGTTTTCATCGTGGCTTCGGGCTCCACGGCACCCGCCCACATCAACGCGGCGGCGATGAGGGCCATCAAGCCCAGTCCTGCGAGTTTGGCATTCATAACCGGCAAGGTACCCTTGACAATTCCCTGACAAAGCGACCCGTGTCACCTAACCGGCCGCGCAGGGTATCTTTGTCGGCAGAAACCCTGCACCATGCGCCTGCTCACCCTGCCCTTGCTCTGCCTGACCGCCCTCGTTCACGCCCAAGCCCCGACCACCATCGTGGCCGAGCGGTTGATGTACGCGGATTGGCCGGTCTCGGTGCGCAGCGCCTCGCACGACCCCGCCGAAACCGCGGTGCTGATCGTCGGGCACGACGGGGTGGTCCATTGGTTCGACACGGCAACCGGGGAGCAGCGGGAAACGCCGTTCATGGACCTCGGCGAGAACGGGCTCGACATCGTGGATTACGGGGTGATGAGCGAGCAGGGCGTGAACGACCTGATTTTAGACCCGGGGTTCGATGAGAACGGTTTGTTTTACGTGGTCTACAACGGCGTGCGGCCGGACGGCACGGGCGAGCTGATCGATGAGCGCGTGGTGTGCTTCGGCACGAACGCGGACCACACGGAGGCGGATGTGACGGTTTGGGCGGAGGTCCTGGAGTTGCAGCAGCCGGCGCGTGGGCACAATGGGGGGCAGCTGCAGTTTGGCCCAGATGGCTACCTCTACCTGTCCACGGGCGATGGTGGGGGAACAGGGACCGGTGAGCCCGGGGGCAACAGTGGTGGCGATGATCATGGTCCGATCGGCAATGGCCAAAACCTGCAAACCCTGCTCGGCAAGCTCCTCCGCATCGACGTCCACGGCCTCGAGCCCTATACGGTTCCTTCGGACAACCCCTTCGTTGGCAACCCCGACGCACTCGATGAAATCTGGGCGTATGGATTCCGGAACCCGTGGCGCTGGAGCTTCGACCGTTTGACCGGCGACAAGTTCATTGCCGACGTGGGCGAGGTCGATTGGGAAGAGGTCAGCATCGAGCGGGCCGACAGCCCCGGCGGACTCAACTTCGGCTGGCGCATCATGGAAGGCCCGATGTGCTACGACCCGGTGGAGGATTGCGATCCCAACGGTGAACTGGAATTGCCCATCCACGCCTACCCGCACGAGAACGGTTGGTGCTCCGTCATCGGCGGCTACCGCTACCGCGGCGAGGCCATCCCGACGCTGTACGGCACGTATGTGCACTCGGATGCGTGCGGGTTTTATGACGTAAAGTTTTGGGCCCTGACCGAGCTGGCGGACGGGTCGTGGGAGAGCGCGCCGCTGACCATCGAAGTGCCGGGCGGGTTCGTGCCGTGGGAGGAGGTGCGGTATGCCTTCGGGGAGGACAACGCCGGCGAGCTGTACTTGTGCACCCGGCTCGCCGTCTACAAGTTGAGCTACGACCCGGACGATCAAGACGGTACCACCGGTACCGTGGCCGAAACCGTGCGCTTCATTCCCAACCCCGCTTCCGGCGAGGTCATACTCGACGCGGGGGAAGGCGTCCTCATCGAGCGACTGCGCTTCACCGATGCCACCGGCCGGGTGACCCACGACGTGGTGCTCGACAACGCCGTATCGCCATACACCTTCTACACGGCTGACCTCGCGGTCGGTTCGTACGTGGTGGAAGTGTGGCCCGTGGGGGCGGCGAGCCCGATTTGGGGGCGGCTTGCGGTGGTGGCGCCTTAATCGCAGGCGCAGCCGGCTGTCTCGCCTTCGGTGATCCGGAGCTTCCAGCGGCCGTCGGCGCCGTCGCGGGTGAAGGCGATGGCTTGCGCTGGGCCGGTGGTCAGATTGAACACGTAACGCTGCGGCGTTTCCCTCGGGCCGCTCGCGTCCCAATTGAGTTCCGCGCCGTACAACCATTCGAGGGCCGTGGCGGGTTGCAGGCCTGCCGCTTCCCAGCACTCCCGCAAGCACAGCGCCCGGGCGTCCTCGTCAAAGCCCGCCATTTCAATGTCGGCCCGCACCCGGCGTTCCGGCAACCAATCCCCACAACCCCGCCACCCGAGCAACAGGTACGAAAGCACGGTCCCGATCAGGAGGCCCGTGCCAAAAATCAATAACCGGCGCTTGATGGTCATGCCGCGAATCTACGACCTGCGTACCTTCGGGGGGATGATTCGGACTGAAAACCTGACCTTCCGGTACACGGACACCTCCCCCCTGCTGGCGTTCCCGGATCTGCAGTGCGCGGCGGGCGAACGGCTGCTGCTGCTGGGCGATTCCGGGTGCGGCAAGACGACGTTGCTGCACCTCATGAGCGGGCTGTTGCGGCCGGCGACGGGCACGGTGTCCATCGCGGGCACGGACCTCTCGGGGCTGAGCGGGCGGGAGCTCGATCGGTTTCGGGGGGCTGAAGTGGGCATCGTGTTCCAGCGGCCGCATTTTGTGCAGAGCTTGACCGTGCTCCAAAACCTGGCCCTGCCCGGCTTCCTGAGCGGGAAGGGCACGGACGAGGAGCGCGCGCGGGCGATGCTGGAGCGGTTGGGCATCGGGGCGAAGGCCGAGCGAAGGCCGCGGGACTTGAGCATCGGCGAGCAGCAGCGGGCCGGGATCGCTCGGGCGCTCATCCACGCGCCGAGCGTGCTGTTGGCCGACGAACCGACGAGCGCGTTGGACGACCGGTCCACGGAACGGGTCATCTCGCTGCTCGAAGCCGAGGCGGATCGCGCAGGGGCGGCGCTCGTGGTCGTCACGCACGACACGCGGTTGAAGGACCGGTATGCAAACCGGGTGACGTTGAATCCTGTGAACGAAGGGGCATGAAATTGAATTGGTTGTACATCGCGTGGCGGAATTTGGCCTCGAAACCGCTGAGCACGGCCCTCAGCATCGCGCTGCTCGCCTTCGGCGTGGGCATGGTCAGCCTCATGATGCTCGCCGAACACCAGCTGCGCGACGCCTTCGATCGGAACATCAAGGACATCGACATGGTGCTCGGTGCGAAGGGCAGTCCGCTGCAACTCATCCTCGCGAACGTGTACCACGTCGACGCGCCGACCGGCAACATCAAGCTCAGCGATGCCCGCAAGGTGATGCGGCACCCGTACGTGGCGGAGGCGATTCCACTGGCTTACGGCGACAACTTCCAACGCTACCGCATCGTAGGGACGGAGCCGGCCTACCTCGACCACTACGGGGCGGCGCTGACCGAGGGGCGGCTGTGGGCCGAGCCGTTCGAGGTGGTGGTGGGCGCGCGGGTGGCGCGGGAAGCCGGCCTCAACGTGGGCGACACGTTCTACAGCGCGCACGGGCTCGTGGACGAAACCGACGTGCACACGGACAAGACCTTCACGGTGGTGGGCGTGCTGGGCGAAAGCCGGAGCGTGCTGGACCAGCTGCTGCTGTGCAACGTGGAGACGGTTTGGGGCGTGCACGAGCACGCGGGCGAGCCGGTGGACGAGGCGGAGCGCGAGGTCACGGCGGTGTTGCTGAAGAAGCGCAATCCGCTCGCAGTATTGACCTTGCCGAACTTGATTGCGGACACGAACATGCAGATTGCCCTTCCGGCGATTGAGGTGAACCGGTTGACCCAAAACTTTGGGTTGGGCCTCGGGACGTTGCGTACCATCGCCCTGCTCATCATGGCCCTGAGCTTCGCGAGCATCTTCATCTCGGTGTACGACAGCTTGCTCGCCCGGCGCTACGAGCTGGCCCTGATGCGGACGATGGGCTCCACGGCGCGCGGCCTGTACGGGTCGCTCCTGCTCGAGGGCGGGTTGCTGAGCCTCGCCGGCGTCTTGCTCGGCGCGGTCGTCAGCCGGGTAGGCATCGCCTTGCTCGCGACCTTGGTCGAGGACAAATTCCGTTACGACCTCAGCGCCCTCGCCGTCCTTCCTTCCGAATGGCTGCTCGGCGGGGCCGCCCTCGGGGTCGGTCTCCTCGCCGCTGCCATCCCGGGGATCCGCGCCCTGCGCCTTGACATCTCCCGCACGCTGTCTGATGCGTAACTTGCAACCGATGAAACACCTGCGTTCTTCCTCTTTGATCGGTGGCTTGCTCCTGCTCGGAGTGAGCACCTTGGACTTGAGTTCTGCTTGCCACCCGTCCGATGAAGCGGTGGCCGCCCGGGCCACGGTGTTGCGCGCGGCGGAGGCGCGGCCGGTGGCGGTGACGGAGCGGCCTTCGCCCTTGAAGCCCGTGGAATTGACGTGGCGGACCCTCGAGGACGTCATCTTCACGGACGTCTACATGGAGTCGCTCGAGTCGTACTATTGGAAGCCGACCTTTGGCTCCGAGGTGGAGGCCATGGAAGGCAAGGAGGTCCACATCACGGGCTACATCATTCCCGTGGACCTCGATGAGGACTTTTATGTGCTGAGCCGTTATCCGTACGCGAACTGCTTCTTCTGCGGGGGCGCTGGGCCGGAATCGGTCATCGATTTGCGCTTTGAAGGGGGTTCCGATCGGGTGTACCAAACCGATGAGCGCCTCACCTTCAGCGGCACGCTCCGGCTCAACGCCGACGACATCTACCAAATGAACTACATCCTCGACGGCGCCGTCGAGTACACGCCCTGATCAGCGCAACCGCGCGGTTTTCAGGTCAGCTTTTGAAAGGGCGGGGCGCTTGGGGCGCAACCGCCCTTTGCTGTACCGCTCCTTCGCCTGGTGGCCCTTGCGCAACTCCGCTTGCTCCTCTTCCGGCAAGTGGATAGTGGATTGACAGGCCTCCCCACACGTGCCCTCGTACTTCTCGGCGCATGAAGGGCACTGAATGAACAGGAGGTTGCAGCCGAGGTTCGCGCAATTCGTGTGGTCGTCGCACGGTGCGCCGCACTGGTGGCAGCTCGCAATGACGTCGTCCGAGATGCGTTCGGCCATCCGCTCGTCGAACACGAAGTTCTTGCCGATGTAGAGGTTGTCGAGGCCTTGGTTGCGGACTTGGCGCGTGTACTCGATGATGCCGCCGTTGAGCTGGTGCACGTTGGGGAAGCCCTTGTGTTTGAGGTAGGCCGAAGCCTTCTCGCAGCGGATGCCGCCGGTGCAGTAGAGGGCGATGTTGCGGTCCTCCTGGCCCTGCAGCATGTGCTCAACCTGATCGATCTCCTCGCGGAAGGTATCCACATCGGGCAAGATGGCGCCTTTGAAATGGCCGACCTCGCTCTCGTAGTGGTTCCGCATGTCGATGAGGATGGTGTCCTCGCGCGAAATCAG
>JALQTD010000330.1 GCA_023264155.1 Flavobacteriales bacterium
CAGCTAAAACATCTAATTTAGCAACAGGCGAACTAGTACCAACCCCAACATTACCGGCGTTATTAAGAATAAGCCCATTGTTTCCATTATACTGAAGAATGACACCTTCGTTTGATGCGTTCGGCTTTGCATTAATTACTAGACTATTATTTAGATAACCTTCTATGGTAAACACTTGCCCAGAAAGCCCAATACTACCAGCAAAGTCATCTGAAGTCCCCCCACCAAAGCGTGCTTTCTCAGCACTAGCGTCCCAGAAGAACTTGGCAGTGGTGCCTGTGTCTTCATACAGCGACAGATCGCCGTTAGCACCTAACTTAGCCAAGAAAGCCGCAGTTGTAAAAGTATCATCAAAACGTCTGAATAAAAGTGAAGATTGATCGTTTGCTATCCCCAATAGCTTTTCACCAGCGGCAGCTGTTTGTCGATCAAAGACTACCTGCGGGTAAGAGGCTCTTGATATTTGCAATCCTGTAATTGTTGCGTCAAGTGTCGGTATGCCGTTTGAAACTATCTGAGTGCCACCAGTAACAGTAAGCCCATCAGCAGTGACAGTGCCGTTAACGTCTAAGGTTGTGGCAGGGAAAGTTGTACCTAAACCTAAGCGTTCGGTTGAAGCGTCCCAGAAGAACTTCGCAGTTGTGCCAGTGTCTTCATAGAATGAGATGTCACCGCCGCTGTTAAAAGTTAAAGTCTTTCGTTCTGCGTTTGTTGAACCGTTGTCATATATTTCATGTAGATTTAATAGTTGCCCGTTCTGATCTCCAGCAACCTCCCAGCGCCATGCTAGTGCTTTTGAGTTATTTACACCGCTGCCAACATTAGAAGCACCCAATACTAAATCTATATTAGCGCTTGCGCCATAACCAATTTGTGTGGTAGCAGATAAATCACCTGTAACGTCTACGCCTGTGGAATTAACTCTAGCCTTTTCCCCATTAGTGCTGTGATAAAAGATAGAGTCGCCATTGTCTACAAACTGTGCATTCCAGTTACCGCTTG
>JALQTD010000331.1 GCA_023264155.1 Flavobacteriales bacterium
GGTCTTGATGATTGGCGGCAACATTCCCGGCGAGACGCGTGTGGTGTCCACCGAAATCTTTGGCCTGGTCGAAGCCATGGCCTATGACCAAGCGCACGCCTTGGCTGCCGCCATGCTGATCTTTGCGTTTGGTGTGCTGTGGTTGAGCAGTTGGATCGAGCGCCGACAGGCGCGTGGGCAATCGGCATGAACGGCCGCACCCACCCCATCAGCCTGCAGTTGCAACGCCCTGGCTTTGCGCTGGATGTAGCCATGCAACTGCCCGCGCAGGCCATCACCGCCGTGTTTGGGCCCTCTGGCTGCGGCAAAAGCACCTTGCTGCGCGCCATTGCGGGATTGGAGCGTGGCACCTACGGCCAGGTTCCACTCGGACAGCCCGCGTGGCAAAACGGCGCCCACGCGCTGCCCACCCATCAACGCCGATTGGGCATGGTCTTTCAACAGCCCAGCCTCTTGAGCCATTTGAGCGTGCTGGACAACCTGCGCTTTGCCCAGCGGCGCAGCCGGGGCGACAAAAGTTTGAGCCCCGACGAGGTGCTCGCGCGTCTGGGGCTGAGCGCCTTGCGCACCCGCATGCCACAGGGGCTCTCAGGTGGCGAACAACAGCGCGTGGCCATCGCCCGCGCCTTGCTCACCCAGCCCGAGCTGCTGTTGCTGGATGAGCCGTTTTCGGCCTTGGACCATGCGCGCCGACAAGACGTGCTGCGCTGGCTGGGCGAGGTGCAGCGCGAATGGCGCGTCACCACCCTGATGGTCACCCACGCTTTGGACGAGGTCGCCCAGCTGGCCGATCACGTGGTGTTGATGGCGGCCGGCCGCGTGCAAGACCAAGGACCGATTGACGAGGTGATGGTGCGCGTGGGCTCGCCACTGTTGCAGCGCGACGATGCGGGCGCCGTCTGGCAAGCGCGGGTCAGTGCGCTGGAACCCCAGTGGCATTTGCTGGTCATTGACCTCGGCGGCGCCCGCTTGCACCTGCGCGATCCCGGGCTGCAAG
>JALQTD010000332.1 GCA_023264155.1 Flavobacteriales bacterium
ATTGTAGGAAATATTATCCTTCTCTTCATCTACCCCTTCTTCTTCTTCTTCTTCTTCTTCTACCACTTCAAGTGGAGGATTTTTGTGTCCATCCCCGCCCCCTACACTAAGGGGAGGGGTATTGGAACTGGAATTAGTAACATTTTCGCTGATTTGGATTCGGTCTGGGGCCGCCCCTGGGGGGACGAAATGAGAGTTTGCTGCGGGGACGTTTACCCGCTGAGTAGAAAATCGAAACATTTATCTTTTGCCGAGGGATTGAACACCAACACCGCGTTTGCCGAGAGAAGAGACAGATGTGAAGCGTTTACCAATGGAATACGATTTCATCATTTTGTGAGGAGGAGTGCTCTGGGTTCTCCATTTGGGGGTGAAACTGTTTCGGGAAAAATTGATCTATTTCGGTTTGGTGTAGTACCCGCTGCATCGGCTTTCGGAAGAGTGGCAGAAGGGGGAAAATGCGGTATAGTTCTCGCCCCCGCACGACATAGCAGCAACGTTGAGGTGGTAGGTAGTCGTCAAAAAGAAGTATTTCACGCTTTAAGTGGCTTATGCTACGGACTACCATAGGGACAATGGCTAATTGGGTGGGGAGAAATAGTCGCAGTCGGTGACATCCCAAACCGAACTTTGCGGGCGTGTTCTGTAGCTGGAAAAGATAGCAGTGAAACACATCTCCCCGTTTGCCTGCAAGAAGAAGCCACTCCTGGGTAAAGTTTAAACTATCCCCATAACGAGAGGAAAAAGTTTCCAGGGACACATTGCTTAAAGAATGCTGCTGTTTGCGTAAGTAGGGGTGATTAATTATTTTCATGTAAATGTCATGCACATATGCAATTTCACTCATACTCTACGTCGCTTGATATGGAATAATGAATCTTGCCGAAATCGCTCTGGGAGCGTGAGGGCTGTATCTTGATCGGTCGCGAGCAAAGGTCGCTCGATTGCAGGGTTTCGTACTACCCGCAATGCGAGCGTGAGGCTCCAGTTC
>JALQTD010000333.1 GCA_023264155.1 Flavobacteriales bacterium
TTTCCAGCCATCGCCATGCCACTCCGTTTCGCATCTCTTCAAGTGTGAACTGCCCGTCAGCAAGTATCTCAAGAAAGCGGGTGCGCTCGGTGATGTCGGGCATCAGCGGCTGGGCGATTCGCTCCTGCGTGAGCGGGCCGGTCAGCGCGTGCGCGGCGCCGCTCTCGCTGATCGCCGGGATGCCCTCGTAGAGCGCGGTGATCGCGCTGGCCGAGCTCCACGTCACCACCAGCGCCGCGTCGTCCAGATCGCGGTGCAGTTCAACGTATGCCGTGGTCTTGTCGCGCTGCCACGGTCGCACGCGGATGCGCGGCCCGTAGCCCCAGGCGTTGAGCTTCTCCACCGTCTCGCGCACCCAGTCGCCTTTGCGGCCCAGCGTTGACTTCATGAAATCGTCCGACTGCGGGATCACGAGGATCTTGCCGTCAGGCTTGTGCCGCCAGTCCTTGACGGTGATGCCCAGCTTGGCGAAGCGCTCGCCGGTACTGGTCTTGCCAGTCGGGTCTACCTGTAGCGCGTTCTTCGTCACGCGGAAGTACATGCCGCGATGAGGGTCAAAATACGAGTTGTCAATATAGAACCACGTGCCTTGCTTGGCGCGCTGGAAGGCCTGCATCACGCCCTCGGTGCCGAAGAAGACGGCGCCGGTCGCATGCCGCGGTGCGCCGGCCGCAAAGGCGTTGCAGATCAGCTTGGACTTCTCCTTGCCGGGCACGGGGTACAGAGTCAGTGCCACTTCGGCCCCCACCCTTCTGCCTTCATGCGAGCGAACGGCTCGCCGCTGGCGATCTCGTCAAAGTGCCACTGTGCGTGGGCCATGCGCTGCAGGGCCGCCTCGCGGTCCTTGGCCCACGTCTCGCAAATCCAGTGCGGCGCGAAGTGCTGCACCGGCACGCCTTCGACCAAGGCCCGCACGCCGATCGCGCTGCTCCAGATCACGACACTGCGCGCGCCGGCCATGGCCGCCAGATCCTTCTCCAGCTTGCCCT
>JALQTD010000334.1 GCA_023264155.1 Flavobacteriales bacterium
GTTTGACACACCTGAGGCTCCAGCACCAAGTGTACCTTCTGGTACCTTGGAGTTTCAACCTGACCTGACCAGAGAAGACATCCTCTCTAACCCAGATTACATGAACGTAATTGAGCAGGATCTCATGCTACGTCAGGGTGGTGAAGGTCTTATGAGTCAAGCTGCAAGAGGTTCTAAGAGACTCCTTGGAGCGGCCTCTACTCAGATGTACTCTGATATGACCCCAGAAGACAAGTTTGAAATGTGGCAACTTCTTCAACGGGATCTTGCTGCTGGTCAGACTGTAACGCTTGGCAATGAAATTGCTCTGGTTGCTTCTATTCCAGACGAAGAAAAAATTAAACTCCAAAATAGTTACAAGCTCTTTGAGTCTATGGGTAACATCTTTACCACGGGTACTTGGTGGGAGACAGCAGAGGGTCTACGGGACTATACAATCGCAACCATAGTCGATCCCACCACTTTCTTAGGTCTAGGTGTTGGTCGTGCATACTCTAAAGCTGGCTCTAAGGCTGCTACAGTGGCTCTCCGGGAGGCTGTAGATCGTGGTGTACAGATGAGTCTAAAGAACGTAGCTAAGTCTGGTGTTAAAGGTGCTGCTAGGACTACAGCAGAGGCTGCTGCTAGAAAGGCTGGCCAAGCTGCTTTCAGAAATGGTACACAAGCTATTGCCAAGCAAGCTGCAAAGAAAGAAGGTCTTGCCCAGATTGGCACAGAGTTTGTAACTAACGTAGGTAAAGATATCCTATATCAAAGCAAAGTCTTGATGCCAACAGGTGCTCAAGAAGAGTATAGCTATGGTCAAACCGCTATTGCTGCTGTTGGGACTATTGCTCTACCCGCAATGATTTATGGTGCTAAGTCTCTGGGCACTGGTGCAGAGATTGCAGCAAAGAAAATTGCAGACAAGTATGGCTTAACTAACCAGTTTTCCACTTACAAAGATATCGCTTCTCAAGCTACAAAACTTACAAAAGAAGAAA
>JALQTD010000335.1 GCA_023264155.1 Flavobacteriales bacterium
GGTATCCGGCAAAGGCTCCGGGCTTGCGCACAAGGTGGTCGATGATGTGCCGGAAGTCGAAGATGATGCCGCTTTCACCATGCCCGAGGGGCAGCCGGGCCACTTCGCGGGCACCGGCCAGAAGGATGATGCGGTTTTCGTAGATGCGCGCGAGCAGCTTGCTGCCGATGAGGCGGCTGGGCACGGTGTAGGCGATACCCCGCTCCCGGAGCATACGCTCCAGCACCTCCTTTGAATGGCGTCGATATAGCTTGTCCGCCTTGCTCACGATACGTCGGCGTTCTCAGCCGTGAACCACGAGAGAGGCTTCTTCTCTGCCACGGCAATCTCTTGCCGCTCGACGTACCCCCGGTTCTTGCCCTTGGTCTTCAGGAAGAAGATGGTCGCGGCGGGGTTGCCGTCCCGGATGAGTTTGTGGAGATGGGATTCGGCGAAGTCCACGGCCACCTCGGACAGCTCTTCGACGGCGGTCTTGTAGTCGTCGTCCTTGAGCCAGTTGTAATGAGTTTGGCGAGAGATGCCCATCGCCTTGCACGCGGTGGAGACTACCCCGAGGGATTTCTCCAGGGCTTCGAGCATGGCTTTTTTCTGCACGTCCATTCCTGTCAAGTTCGATGTCCAAATAGTGAGGTGTCATAGCCTGCCTCCCCTTCCGTCTGGAAGATGGGCGTGACGGTGTAGGTGTAGTCTGCGTCTCTGTACCTGGAGAGGATGTGGCTGCCTCCGGTCTTGATGTGCCTGTTCAGCATGGTGCGGGCGTGCTTCCGCGAGGATACAAACCAGACCTCTTTCTCGTTTAGCTCGGGGCACCTGAACACCGCCTTGTAGATTTCAGCCATCCAAGACTAAATATAGCACGCAGAAAAGCGCACCCATCAGGCTGACGAAGGTGACGACGTAGGCATACTCGGCTCTCTTCATAGGTCGAGCTTGTTCTTGTAGTGCTGGATGATCTTCTCGGTCTCCTTGCG
>JALQTD010000336.1:0-306 GCA_023264155.1 Flavobacteriales bacterium
GCATAGTGACGATTTTCTGTTTCATACTCAACGTGTGCTGTGTTGATAGTGATACCTCTCTCTTTCTCTTCAGGAGCACCATCGATTGAGTCGTAATCTTTTTTCTCAGCAAGTCCTTTTTTTGATAATACATAAGTAATCGCTGCCGTCAATGTCGTTTTACCGTGGTCAACGTGACCAATTGTTCCGATATTCACGTGAGGTTTACCTCTTTGGAATGTTTCCTTAGCCATCGGTTTATTAGTTTTTGAAAAGTAATGTTAAGATTATTAAATATTTCAATTATCTGAGCCAATGACGGGATTT
>JALQTD010000336.1:316-961 GCA_023264155.1 Flavobacteriales bacterium
AGCTACATCGGCATCAAAATGAATTGATGCTTTCTAAAAAAGCCTATAAAACAAAAGGGGTTACCCCCTTTTGTTTTTCTTGACTTTTGGAGCGGGCGAAGAGACTCGAACCCTCGACCCTCAGCTTGGAAGGCTGATGCTCTACCAACTGAGCTACGCCCGCATTTAATAATATCTAAAGATATTAAAATTTTTAAGATCTGTGGGGATGATAGGATTCGAACCTATTCAGCCTTAGGCAACAGATTTACAGTCTGCCGCGCATCCCCGCCTGTGTTTCTGATTTTCTACTCTATAAGAATATGAGCCGATAGAGGGATTCGAACCCCCGACCCGCTGATTACAAATCAGCTGCTCTGGCCAACTGAGCTACATCGGCATTTAATTTTGAAATTGCTTTATGCCTTAACTTTTTAAGGCATTGTGTGCCACCTTCTTTAAAAACGAACGCAAATTTATAGCTTTTTTTTACAAAACAAAATTATCTGCGAAATAAATAAATATTTTTTTTGACTTCTTACAAAGCCATAATTCAAAAAGGCTTATGAGCCGCAAATATAGCTACATAAGCCTTTTTTCAAAAGGTTTTTTAACTTTTTTTGAAACAATTTACGCACGTATTCTTTCTTTGTGTTTGATTAATTG
>JALQTD010000337.1 GCA_023264155.1 Flavobacteriales bacterium
GATCGCATATACATTTTTTCAAATTGAATATTATTGCTTAAACTTCTACCGCCATAGTCAATGCTAATATCAAATTTATTAGGAAACTTATATGCAATTGGAATTGGAGGATTAGTGCCTTGGAGATTAATTGTCTTAGGGTATAGATTTTTTCTAAAAAAGAAAATAATGTTCTCAATTGCTTGAGCTTCTTCTTCACTCTTTGGAAGTAGTCTAAAATCAAATGAGAATTCTCTGAGGTTAACTGATTTAAAAATAACTCTTGTATTTGGGTTTGGTGTAGTAGACAATGCTGAAGAAATAGCACCTGCTGTTGCTCCACCAAAACCACTTGCAACTCTTGTTGCAGCAGCTCTAGCTGCATCACCATTCAAATTACCTTTAAAGAAATCGGTGATACTTGATATTGATCCAGTTCCAGCACTAATAGCTGCTTCAATAGGTCCTGATCCAGATTTTAAAGCTGCTTCTAATCCAGCACCAAAAGTTCCAAGATCAACGTTTTCTAAGTTAACACCGTCCTGAACTTGAATTGCTGGAGGTAAATATAGAACACATGATTCACGCTCAGGTACTTCTCTAGCATAATCAATTCTAGAATTAGATAATGTGGTAAATGCTTTTTGAATACCTGCATCACCCTCTCCTCCGCCATTATCGGTAGATCTACTAGCTTCAGACTTTGACGTATCAAATGCCGGAGGTATTTGTTGATATGGTTGAAACAGAATGCGGCCTTTTACGCGATCTCGATCATGGATCGGAAAGGTATATCTGCTTATGTTATTAGGCATAATTGTCCTTAATTTTGTGCATAAATATTAAGAGTTTTACTAAGATTATTTATATGCTAATATGAAGTTATACCAAGGGATATTCAAACCATTAAATAAAAACAAATATCGTGGAGATGTCACCAACATAGTGTTTAGATCACGATGGGAATATA
>JALQTD010000338.1 GCA_023264155.1 Flavobacteriales bacterium
CGGCCTGGCCGCCCAATACGACGTGACGACCTTCATGTCGTTTTATGTGCCCGTGACGGAAGGCATCGACGCTGGTACCGGGGCGATGTGGGACGACCCGGAAGTCACCGTGCCCATCGGATTCGACTTCAATTTGAACGGTGCGACCATCAACACCTTGACCACCTTCAACCTCGGGGACGCGTTGATCGCTCCCGATGGGAACGGCACGTACGTGGGGCTGTGGCCACTGACCATCGATGTCGCGGATTTGGCCAATGCCACGGACAGCCTGAGCTCGGTGATGCAGTATGCGACCACCGGCGTCGCGCCCGAGCGCGTGTTCACCTTTGAATGGACGAACACGGGGTTCTACAACGAAGTGTTTGACGGGATTTGGGCTTCACAGGCCAACTGGCAGGTCGTGTTGTACGAGGCCGATGGCGCGATTGAATTCCGGTTTGGCCCCAACACGGTGATGGACATCAACCTGCTTTCGGACGGATTCCTGAGCACCGGCCTGTTCAGCGGGGTCAACCTCGACACGCCATCCGGTCAGTTTTTGTTCGGCACCGGCCCTGCTTCCGCACCGGTCTTTGCCGAATACACCGATTTCTACACCTTGTATTACGGCGGGACCATCCTCGAAGGGATGCCCGAAGACGGTCAGGTGTACCGGTTCACGCCCTCGAATGTTGGAACGGAGGAAGCGGTCGCCGCGGCTTGGAGCGTCTATCCCAATCCCGCTCAAGGCGACGTGTTCACCACCGTCGGCGGATTGCGGGCGCTCGACGCACAGGGGCGCGAGGTGGCGCGCCAGGCAGCCGGCGAGCGCCGGTTCGAGGTAAGCGGCTGGCCCGCAGGCGTGTACTTCCTGACCGACGGCGTGCGCACGGAGCGGCTGCTGGTGCAGTAGGCGACAAGTTGTCCAAGCGGCTGACAGGTTGTCGCATGGTTGGCAGTTGA
>JALQTD010000339.1 GCA_023264155.1 Flavobacteriales bacterium
GAATGTTTCTGTTCCAGATAGCGTTCAAGCTGTTGAACCTAAAGAAGAATTCAATTACTCCAAAATGCTGGAGTCTATATCTAAAGCAACAG
Source organism: Flavobacteriales bacterium (assembly GCA_023264155.1). Lineage (GTDB taxonomy): Bacteria > Bacteroidota > Bacteroidia > Flavobacteriales_D > Sanyastnellaceae > JALQTD01. Next base: position 93 of record JALQTD010000339.1, read on the forward strand.
GGAAACTGGGAAGCGCTGAGGATTCTGCTGCTTCTGCTCCTGCTATGGGTGTTAATAGAGGATCAATGCAAGGCGGTCAAGCACCTGTTATGTATGGCAATATGATTGGAGCATCTCCTGGTATGCAGGCTATTGAAAACAATCGGCCGATGATGGGCGGACCTCAGAATATAGAGCAGCTATTAAACGCAATCTCCGGTCGCTAGGAGCTATAAATGTCACTGTTAAACGCGCTAGGCTCAATGGCCGGTGGATTGATTGCAAGCAGGGCTTCCAAATATGTAAACCCTATGTTTGAGAATCTGTTTTCTCAAGACCCAGCCCCAATAGAAGATCGTAGTACCCAAGCGATTCCGGCGCAGATGCAGGGCGGGGCCACTGTTGGCTTAGATCCTTATGCCTCCATGCCGCCCGCTCAAGGCTACGATATGCCGCCTATGCAGCTTGGCGAAATGGAGATGAATCTACCTGCTTTGGGTGCGCCTGAAGATGATATTGGCATTCTCGCTGCTCAGTATGATTTAAATCCAGTGTACGTTGAGTCAGCTATGGCAGAGGGTATGACCATTCCCGATCTGAGAGAAGCTGCTCAATTATCCGATGCGCTGTATGACGGACAAAAGCGTCTGTCTACCATTGAGCTGAAAAAGGCTCAAGGCGAAGATACTTCAGAAGATGAGAGTATGCTGTCCAAGATTGGTGGTGGACTCAAAAGTTTCTTCGGTAATGAAGAAGCTATGCTTGGCATGGCTCTCGCATTTAACACGCTGCGCAACAAGCCTGATAATCAGCTTGCCGCTGGTATTCAGGATAGGCTGAAAACTATTCGTGAGCAAGAGACCCTTAAGCTTC
>JALQTD010000033.1 GCA_023264155.1 Flavobacteriales bacterium
CGAAGCCGCCCAATGGGCCGCCAGCGCATACAACGCACAGCCGTGGCGCTTCATCTTCGCCGAGCGCGGCAGCGAAGGATTCGAAACCTTGAAAAGCCTCGCCATTCCTTGGAACCAAAACTGGCTCGAGCACACCGGCGCCATCGTCGCCATTTGTGCGCGCACCACGTCCGAAGCGAAGGGCGAACCCGATCCTTCCGCGGTGTACTGCACGGGGCTGGCGGTGGGGCAATTCTCGGTGGAGTTGACCGCGTTGGGCTACGACATGCACCAACTCTCCGCGTTCGACGCCGCGGCGATGAAGGACCAGCTGCAGCTCCCTGATTTCCTCACTCCGGTGGCCATGATGGGCATTGGAAAGGGCCAAATCAACGACGCGACACCCGCCGACCTCATCGAATTGGAAACCAGCCGCGCCACCCGCACCCGCAAGGATTTGTCGGAGCTCGTCGTTCGCGTTGGCGAACACTTTTCCGCCTGAATCAGCACGGCCTCTTTGCACGGCCCCACCCGGCGAAGCGCCGAGTGGGGCCGTTTCCATTCGCAAGGCAGCCGCAACAAGTGTGAAGGGTGGACGCGCCGAATCGCGCAACCAGAAAGGGGTTTTGAGCAGCAATGTGAGTGGTGTGTTAGATGATGTGAGAATCTCTCACAGCGGGCTTAACATGCCGAATGCCTTTTCTTTGGTGCATGCAGCATGCAACACGCGCACTCGCCTCGTCCATCCTCATCGCCGTGGCGGCGAACGCAACGGGCCAAGGCAACATCCCCAACCTCCCCAAGACCTCTGAAAAGATCTGGGAAACGAAGGTCAACCTTTCGCCTGAGGAACTCGCGTCCATCGAGGCGGCGTATTTCGAGGCGCTGAATGGCACGGCAACGGTGTGTTCGGATTTGACCTACTTGAGGAGTGTGTTGCTGTACGCCGGAAGCCGGGGCTTTCGATCGAATTTCTTTCCCAGCATGCTCGATGCCACGCAGCATGGGTGCGACCCCATCGACGGTTTCGACGCGCTGTTCGCGGGATCCACCTTTTTCAATCAAGGCAATTACAGCGAAGCCGTCCGCCACTTTGAACAGGCGAGCACACTCATCCCGCCAGCCCATGCGGCGCACAGCACCGCCATGTTCAATGCCGCTGCCGCATTGAATGCGTCCGGGCAGACGCTCGATGCTTTGCATACGCTTGACGCCTTGCTCGCAGAAGAGTCGCATTCCATTTCCCAGCACGTCATCCGCACGAACATGGCCGCCATGCAGACCAGCATCGGCCAGTATGCGGCTGCCATGGCGACGCTGGGGGCCATAGACCGGAGCGCCTTGAACGACTATTGGAATGGGTTGGTGGATTGGAACTGGTTTTTGGCCCGATACCGGCTGCGGAACTTTGAGGAAAGCGACTCGATTTGGAGCGTGCAACTGCGGCAAACGCCTCCGGAGAACATCCCGGACGGCATGGTCGACGAAGTGCTCAGCACCCTGCTCGCCACGCACGATTTTGCCTACTTCAGCAACCTCAGGAATTGGGTCCAGCGGGAAGGGGTCGAGGCGGTTCTAGCGGAAAACGACGAATTCAGCAGCTTGTTCGCAGCGAGCGACAACCTCGATGAAGTGATGGCGGCTTGGCACCGGTTCGAGCAGTGGGAAGCGGAGCGCAGGACCTTCATCGCGAAGCAGGATGCGGCCATGGGCGGCAAGGAACAGGAACTCATCGCCTCGCTCGAGCATCAGCTGGAGGAGAAAGCGGCGGATGCGGAGGAGTGGCGGAATTACCTGCTGGTGTCCATGCTGGCGCTGTTGACGGGGATGCTGACGTGGGGGCTTGCGCGGTATCGGAAGCAGCAGCGCCGGTTGGAGGCGTTCGAGGTGTTGATGGAGGAAGCGCAGGGCACGCCAAATCCCGCAACCGCACAGGCGCCGCGCCTCGAGGAGATCCGCATGGTGGGCGAGGCGATTTCGTTCGGGAAGCGCACGTCGGATGCGATGCTCGTGCTCCGGAAGTGGGCGAGCGATGCGGAAGAGTCGCAGTCGGTGGCTTCGGGCGATGATTTGGCCCAAATCCCGAACATCCAAACCCTCAACGACCGCGAGCGCGAAGTGGCGGAACTCATCTACCGCGGCTTCGATGCGAAGGAAATTGCGCGGCTCACTTCGATGAGCAATGCCTACACCTACAACGTCCGGAGCCGCATCCGAGCGAAGCTGGACATCCCGGCCGAGGAGGACATGCTCAAGTGGATGAAGCGCCACGCCCACACGGCTTAACCCTCCACGCGCCTCGGGCATCCGAGCAGAACCTCCGGCTCATTCCGCCGGGTAAAAAGAAAGTCCCCCCAGCGCACAGAGCACTGGGGGGACACCTTTTTCCTGCATTCGATTGAATTCCGTCAATCGCGCACAGGGCCAAACTCAATCCTTCAAGCAACGCACGGACCGCCCCTGAGCAGGATGGTTGTCTCCAGGACTCACGGCTGGCAAATCATTGTAGAAGAAGTACATCCTTGCATTCGCTGGCATGCTCGCACTCAGCCCGGTCGAGGTGGTCCAATATTGCCCTGATGTTCCCACCTCTATCGGCGAGCTATAGCTCCATCCGCCAGGCAGGGCCGAAAAGCCATAATCATTCGTCCCATTCCAGCTAGGTTCGTCTGAAGCGGACGCCTTCAACTTTGTGCCTGAATCGGATCCGACGACGCTTAACATGGTTTCGAACTCTGAATTGTCCGGAACATGCCACCCCGTGGGACACAAACCAGCGTCGTGCACCGTTGCGTAGTAGTTGTACAACATGCCATAATCAGCCTGCTCCCCGGGATCAGGATACGCGCACGCTGCTGGTGTACTTGGCCCCCCTGTGCCTGAAGGCCAAATTACAACGTCGCTGCCATCTGCATATTGGGTCGTGCGCAGGTTTTCCGCAAACCAGCATTGGTCACCAATGGCTACTGTCTCATAAGCATGGTAGTCGAATCCAACGGCATCACCACAAGAGACAAAGGGCGCGAAGGTGCACGATCCATCATCAAATGTAGCTCCGGCAACATAGTTCTCTGCGCCTGGGATTGTGCAACCTTGCAGTTCAAGTGCATCACATTGGCCATTGTCATTGAAATCGTCACAAAGGCAACGCACTGAAGCGAATTGACTCGTTGCAAGATAAGTGTTCGACGCGGAATTATTACCGGCCCTTACGTATACGAGCGACTGTTGTGTTTCGGACTGCTCATCGGCCGTCCAGTAATACGCATATCCATATGCATTGCCCATATTGTAGTAGCCAGTGGCCTCATTTGCACGCCCTGTTGGCAGAGCCGAGAAACCAGAAGTATTGGTACCATCCCAATCTGGGACATCCTCCGGTGATGACTTCATTTTCTGCCCATCTACGCCCGACCCCAAGAATGACCTCAATTCCGTCCATTCCGTGCCCGACGGCAGGTGCCATCCACTCGGGCACAATCCTTGGTCACTCCTCACTGCATGGCCATTGTACAATTGTCCGTAAAGCGATGTGGTTGCGGCATCCGAGTACCCCCGAGTTAAGGCCACTTCAGTCAAGTCGGTGTCTACAAAATCCGTAATGGCGGTCCCATCAGTGTATTCTGTAGTCCGGAGGTTTTCTGCAAACCAACACTGGTCTCCAATTTGTACCGTCTCGTATCCATAGCCATTATATCCCAAAACATCACCACAGGCTGTCTGTGGGGCGAACGTGCAAGAACCGTCTTCGTAAGTTGCCGCAGGATTGAAATTTTCTGCGTCTGGGTTCATGCAACCGTAGACATCAGCCAAGTCACAAATTCCATTCTCGTTGGAATCGATGCAAATGCAACGCACCGACGTGGCCACGTAGGGACTTTCACCATAATTCCCTGTAGAATTTGATCCTTGCTCCATTCTAATCTGTCCACCTTTAATGTACCCCCCTACGGTACTACCAGACCAACCAGCAGGCTGGGTCCAGCCTTCGTAGTAGTACCCCGTATCGTACCAATTGGTGTTCCGGTACCAAAACCTTCCATAAGTGTAGAAATTGCCGACATAGGTGCCAGGATTATATCCCATACCGCCTCCCAATGCACCAAAGCCAAAGTCATTCGTGCCATTCCAATTCCTGCTGCCATCCGATGGAGCGGCCTTGAGAGCTGCGCCCGCTACGGAGGAACCACCAACAAAGTTGATCAATTCCAGGAATTGTGAGGATGAAGGAACTTCCCACCCGGTCGGACACAACCCACGTGGATCATTCACCGCTGCCAAGTTGTAGGCCTTGCCAAATATAGCGTTCAATTCGTAATTACGATATTCTATTTGATAAGGCTGTCCACTTCTGTCAGAAGCGGTGTCCGGTATAGCCGTTCCGTCAGCATAAAGCGAGGTTCGCAGATTCTCGGCGAACCAACACTGGTCCCCAATTTGAACAGTTGAATATCCAACCCCATTGAAGACAAATGGGAAACCACACGCCTCAAACGAAGCATAAACGCAGTCACCATTGTCTACCGTCGCTGCTGGATTGTAATTATCAGCATTATTATTAGTACAACCTTCAACGTCCTCAAAATCACACACTCCATTTTCATTCTCGTCGGCACAAGGGTCCATCACACAGCGAACGACTCCTCCTCCATTGTTAATTGAGGTGGTCGCGTAGTTTGCATTAAAATCTCCGCCTGCTTCACCTATCGTTAGCCAATTTATCCCTTCATCGACACGAACCATAACCCTTGACTCGGTGGTTTGATTATAATCCACCCCATTGCTCCACCGGTATCCGGTTGGCAGGAATGAAAGGCCGGTTGTATTGGTACCATTCCAGCTCGGAACATCACTTGGTGAAGATTTAATCCTTGCCTGAAAATCCGCATCATACGTATGCGTTCCATCCCCATTATCAATAAAAGCGGTATTGCTAAGGAGGGTCGTGAAATCTACGTTAGTGGCCACATGCCAACCCGTTGGACAAAGTCCTCGGGGATCCATGACTGCATAGCCGTTATAGAGTCGTCCGCGTCCGGCACCAGCAGCTGGGTCGTCGTCAATCCAACCTTGAGCTCCCTCGGTAGTGCCCCCCCAAGCCGCCGCGTCAAGCATTGGAATGGGATCTCCGTTTGCATACGTTTCTGTTTCCAAATTACTTTCCATCCAAACTTGGTTTCCAAGTTTGCTTACGCTGAACGTATTCCCGTTGAAAACCAATGAGTCTCCAGGTACATATTCAACAGTGGTTGTTGCGGTCAATGTGTCACCGTAAGCCGTTCCTGCACTTGAAGTTGCAAATGCGGTGAAGTAATAGGTCGTTTGAGGTTGCAAGTCGAGAACTTGTCGGAACGTAGCATTCCATGAAGTATCGTTCACTTGCGTGGCCCCTTGTAGGCCCGCATCTTCACTGTACAAGAACCCAGCTGCGGTGATTTCATCCCCTCCGACATTCGTATATGAACCTTCCAGGATCAATTGGGTGTAGTTCACAGTGGCTGAAACTGTACTTGTTACCGGCGGATAATAATCCTCGGTGGTGAAGCTCAGGGTGTCTCCGTACGCTGTTCCATATGGGTTGGACGCATAGGCTGTGTAGTAATAGGTTGTACCGATGCTCAATCCCGTCACCGTTGCATTGAAATCATCCGTGCCTGAGGCTGATCGGGTGGTCGGATTCGTCAAGTCAGGATCGGTCGAATACTTGAACCCGCGGGACGAGATGCTACCGCCTCCATTTGCGAGGGTCGTTCCATGCAGTTGAGCCGAGGTTTGGCCAAGCACTTCATACTCACCAGAAACCGTAATCGGAGGGCTTGCTGGATAATACTTCACACAACGCACGGACATTCCTCCCTTCTTTGAGTAGTAAGTGTCGCTAACTGTTGAGGAACCGGTGGTCAATTTGGAATGACGTCCTGAAACGCTGCTGTACTGATCTGGGGTCCAGAAGTAGGCACCGCTTTCGAGGCTAGAGTAAATTCCATCACTCTTTCGGTAGCCCGCTGGCACTGCGGCGAACCCAATTGAATTGTAACCATTCCATGGCACGGGATCCGATGATTTTGCCTTGAGCGAGGCCCCAGCAGTGGAAGCAGAAAGAGTTGAGGTTAGGGCATCCCAGTCTGCCTGCTCAGAAACGTGCCAATCCGTTGGACAAAGCCCCCTTGGGTCCGTTACTGCGTACCAATTGTACAACCAGCCGTAAGTTGGAACATTCAACGTGTCGTAGTCATACGGCGTCAGTGCAGGTGTCCCCGAATTACCAATGCTGCTCCAACCGGTTAGGACCATTTCAATGGGATCACCATTCGTGAACAACTCCGACTGCAGGTTTTCGGTAAGCCAACACTGGTTTCCACGGTGAATTGTTCCATATTCATGTCCCTGGTAGGAAATGGTTTGCGAACTGCCGCACTGGAAAGGCGGCTCAACCGCAACAAAGCTCATCGTATCGCCATACGCCGTGCCCACGCCATTCGTAGCATAGGCCGTGTAGTAGTAGGTTGCATTGTAGGTCAAATCCGAAAGCGACACCCTGATTTCGCCACTGGTCCACGCGGTCAACGTATCGGTTGCTCCTGATAAATCCGGATTCGCTCCCCAAACAAATCCCGCCGCGGTCACCGGATCTCCTCCATCAAACCCGATCAACCCGTAAATTTTCGCCGTGGTGGAATCCACATTCGTTGCACTCGACGTCGTGATGGTCGGCAACACCGGGTCAAGCGTGTTGAAGCTTTGAACCGGACCGAAACTCGTCCCGATTCCATTCGTCGCAAACGCTTGGTAATAGTAGGTCGTGGACGCAGTCAAGCCCGTCAACTGTGCGTTAAAGGCACTTGCTGTTGACGCCGCATTCACGCTGGTTGCTCCGGTCATGTTTTCATTGGTCGCCCACTTGAAACCTGTGGAGGTGACATCCGAACCGCCCGTCGCGCTCACCGCACCATTCAAGGTCGCTCCAGTGAAGGTGATGTCGGTGACTTGTGAGGTGCCCATCACGGGGCTTCCAGCTGAGGTCGTGACGGTCTTGTAGTATCCATTACTGAATCCGCCACCAATGGTCCTTACATAAGGTCTGTACCAGTAAGTCGTAACCGGATTCAAGCTGTCAAAGGTTACCGTGTACGAGTCTCCAGAAAGGTCTTCCACGAGTTGATTGACGGAATTTGTATTTGATCGGTTTATACCAACCCGGACACCTGCTTCATACACTTCCGCTCCCCAATTTTCTGCCACTTCGAAAGAAATGGTCAAGGAATTCGCACTTACGGATTCCACAATAGCTGCATCTTCTAAAATGACAGCGGGCAATACTTCAGGTGGTCCCGCATCACCCAACATGCAACGAATATACCCCCCCATGTTTAAGTCATCAGGACTAAGCGAATTGAAGCCGGAACCAAGGCTCCACAAGGTAGGGTCAGTGCAATAGCTGCAGTATGTGGACCAAAAAGACGTGAACTCGCCCAATCCACGATCAGTATAATCTCGGGTTTCACCTTCAGTGAGGTCATAAGTTATCAACCCACCCTTAGTGCCTCCCAACAATACAGACAAACCGGTCACGTTCGTACCGCCCGCGTCCGCAGCGATCACCTCATCGGCCGATGACGGATCGTTTAGACTGTTCTTGAGTTCAGACCATTTTTCACTTGCCGGCACGTGCCAACCTGTGGGACACACCCCTCGGGCATCATTCACCACCATGTAGTTGTACATCGCACCATACGTCTCAAAGTTGGTGGCCTCATCAGCCTCGCCGATGCCATAAATGGTCATCGCCGGAGTAATCAACCGCTGCCACAAGCTATCAGAAGCCTCTACAGGAATCGAGTCCCCGTTCGCAAACGTCACGGTTGCCAAATTTTCTGCAAACCAACACTCATCGATCAGCCCAACGGTCTCGTATTGAACCTCGTTGTAGGTAACGGGCAAGCCACACTCCCATGGGCCCGTCGTGAAGCTCAAGGTGTCGCCATAAGCTGTTCCCGCTCGGTTCCTCCCAAAAACAGCGTAGTAGTATGTTGTGGCTGGCTCCAAATCCTCGAGAGGAAGCCAGAAAAGCTGCGTCGTGGTGTGCCTGGCTACAAATTGTGGATCAGCCAATCCTGGATCTGTGCTGTAAGCAAATCCCAATGCCGTCACATAACCGGTGCCACCATCTGACATCTGCCCATACAGTCGACTCGAAACGGCCGTCGTATTGGACGTTTGATAGGTTGTCACCACTGGCAGGTCTCCCCCCAAAGGAGCGCCGTTCACGCACCGAATGGAATATCCAGCGCGAAGTCCTGCTGGGTTGACCTCCAAATCCCCATTCGCAGCCCTGAAAGAGTCATCGCCTTCCCAAAACCGGAATTCGCGGGAATTGCTAGCCGACACGCTCGCCCAAAAATGGTTGGCCCCTTCTTCTGTTGAAATGTAGTCACCTGTATGCCGGCGGTAACCGGCAGGGAGTGCCGAGAAACCAGTCCGGTTTGTGCCATCCCAAGCTGGTGAATCCTCGGCGCTTGAACGGTAATCTGCTGCATCATCCAAATCCAATGTTATGCGCAAATGGTTAAAGTCGCCATACGTGGCGGGATGCCAATCTGTCGGACAAACACCACGCGTGTCTTCGAATGCATAATAATTGTACAGGCGGCCGAAATCGCTCACCTTCGATGAGTCGTCGGCGGGGTTCACATAACCTGGGAAGAACGTGCTTGACCACTCGTCCGTGTCTGGCATGTGTGGAATTTCATCGCCGTTTGCAAAATGCGTATTGCGCAAGCTTTCCACAAACCAATATTGGCCATTTAATTCCACGAGCGAATACGTAAAGCCATCAAAAGTCACCGTACCAGGTGTCGTGAAGCTCAGCGTGTCGCTGTAACCCGTGCCCACCGCGTTGGTCGCAAATGCCGAGTAGTAGTAAGTCGTCTCCGGGTCCAAACCGAGCAACGCCTTCGCGAAACCGGCTGCCGAAGTGCTGTCGCCCCCCACTTCCGTGGCATCCGCAAGGGAAGCGTCCGTGCCCCAGATGAATCCGAAGCCCGTGACTTCCGCGCCACCGTTGAAATCCACGGAACCATCCAAGGTCGTGCGCGTCGATGCGATAAACTGGGCCGTATCGGCCAACACCGTTGGTGGCACAACGGTCATGGCGAGGAAACTCAACGTGTCACCGAATTGAACGGTCCCGTTGTCCGCATAAGCGGCGTAGAAATAAGTGGAATCCGTAGACAACCCGTCGAGATCCAAGCGGATGGTGCTGTCCGCCGCGAGGGCGACGGGCGAAACCGTGGCATCCGACAAGTCAGCCGCCAAGCCCCACTTGAAGCCGAACACGTCGGGCATCCGGTTGCCGAACGTGAACGAGGCCATGAGGCTCGCCGTGCTGTCCGTTATGTTCGCAACAGAGTCTCCGGTAAAGGCCAAAGCGGGCGTAAAGAAGCTCGCTGGCGCCGCGGTGACCCGTCCCGCACTGTTCTCAGTAAATGCGTTCAGGTCGTAATCCTGGCTGGGGAGGAGCGAGGCGCTCGCAAGGGGCGCCGAGAAGGACAGGCCGTTGGGGACGCCATCCACCGAATCGGTCACGAGTTCCGCGTTGGAGGTGGTGGAGTAGATGAAGCGGGAGAGCGTTGGGGTTTGGCCTCCATCGTCCGCGAGCAAGGCGTACAGGCTGTCAACGGTCAAATCCGCGTACACGGTGTCGAACTCCGGCACCTCCGGCTTCGTCGTGAATGCGAAGTGCGCGTCCGCCCACGCGCGGCCCGCCAAGTTGTCGGCATACGCATTGAAATAGTAGGTCGTCATCCGCGTCAGGCCCGAGACTTGGACCGAATGCGCGGTGCCCGAGGCGCTGTCCGATGGCAAGCTGTCGCCTGCAAACGCGTCCAGCGTGAAGTCCACGTCGTCCCAGTAGAACCCGACGTCGTCCGGGCCCTGCCCACCGGCGTCGCTGATCGCCAGCTCGAGCGTGGCCGAAGTGGCCGTCACGAGCGACGTGTCCAGCGCGAGGCCGTCCGCCAAGTCCGGAAGCGTCATGAACGACAACGTGTCCCCGTGGGCGATGCCGTTCTCATTCTCCGCCCATGCCGCGTAGTAATACGTGGTGTAGCGCGCAAGGCCCGACTTTTCGAGCATGAATGCGCCGGTGTCCTGAGCGGAGGTGTCCAGGAAGGATTGGTAATCACCGAAGGCCACGTGGATGGAGTCGCCCAAATCGGAATCCGTTCCGAATTTGAAGCCCCAAGCCGTGAGGGCCTGATTGCCATCGTTCGTGACCGCCCCCCGGAGGATGGCGAGCGATGTGGTGAATCCGTCCGCAACGATGGTTTGAACGCTCGGCGTGGATTCCGCTGCGGCCACGAGGATTTCGGTGAAAATACCATTCAAGTCACTCGGCTTGAATCGGCTGGGCAATTCCACCTCCATTCCGAGGGCCTCGTACATTTCGGTCAGTGTTTGCCGCAAGGCCGCCTCGTCGAAACGCTTCATTTTGCGCTCACCGGACGACTCAAGGGGCACCACATCGATGTCCGTCAAGTTGAGCGCGGACTGCAACGAGTCACACAACGCACCCAGGTTCTCATAATTGGTGTCGTTTCTTCGGCTGCCATCGCTGCCTGAAGCTTGACGGCTTATTCCATTGCCTTGGCCGCCTTGGTTGCCGTTTTGTTGGGCCTCCGCTAGCGTGGCTCCTCCCAGCAGCAACATGCTGAGCAACCCCGTCTTCAAAAATGTACGAATCGTAGACATAAGTCGTGTATTTCTCGTTGAATCAACCTAAACTACTCACGAATGAGCACTTGGGTTTCGTCATATCAGATATAGGAGGTGTAGATTCAGGGAAATGACAAGAATTCACATATTTTAAAGGATGGCGAAAGGAGAAGCGAACACAGCACAAACACCTTGAATTCAACCCATTACAATCTAACTGCTCTCCTCACATGAGTGCGATGCGATGAACTATGTGAACGGTGGGTGAACCAGCCTTTCTTGCTCAGATTTGAACGCCTTTTACGGACAATCTGCCCGGCAAATGGCCTGATCAGGTCGCAATTCGTCGAAGAAATCGTTCGGTTGATGCTTGGTTTTGGCCTGACTGATGAGGCGAAACACCAAGAGAATGCCGCCCCTTAGATCACGCGTCCACCCTTGAAAAAGGACGGACAAACTGCGAGCGAAAAGCAACAACGAAAAAACCCCGGCACCGCGAACGGCACCGGGGTTTCCCCATGTTGAATGCTACTCGGATTATGGCGTAGTCGTGAAGCTCAGGATTTCTCCGTACGCCTTGCCGCCATCGTTCGTCGCAAACGACTGGAAGTAGTAGGTCGTTCCAGGCGTCAACCCCGACAGCTGGAGCACGAACATATCCCAATTCGGCAACTCCGTCGACGCAGCCATTGTTGCAGCCACCTCCGTACCATCTGCGAGGGCCGGATCTGTTCCCCAAATGAATCCCTGCGCCCGTATCGGGTGCGGATCGGACGTCACATTAGAGGGCTCAACGGGCCCGTTTTGCAAGAACCCTTTGAGATCCACCGTTGACCCCGTCACGCTCTCCGCATCTGCACTCGAAATCAAAGGCGCCTTCGTTTTCAAACACCGGATGCTTGCTCCAACTTTGTCATTTTCCGCTTCATATTGGAATCCGTCAACTTGGGCCACAGACAACATTTCAGCACTTCCTCCTACCTTCTGACGTGAGGAAGTCCAAAAGTAAGCTCCTACCCCATCATTATTCTGGATTCCACTGGTACCGCTTTTATAACCTGCTGGCAGCAGCGTGAATCCATATGCGTCCGTGCCCCACCACTGGCTGGATACCTGAGGCTGCAGACTCACAACATCACCTTCGACAAAAGCCTCGAATTCCATGAAATCAGCTTTGCTTGGCACGTGCCAGCCCGGCGGACAAACGCCTCGCAAGTCATCCACAACGAGAGCATTGTATGACGTTCCGTAATCTGTGTGCGGGTGCCCCGTGTAGTAACTGCCGTATGGCCCCTCGTCGGCCAGGTTCACCCACACGCTGGGACTGCTGTAACTGATTGTTGCTACGTTCTCATGTGTTCTGAATTTTTGAGCATGCAAGTTTTCTTTCAACCAAACCTGCTCTCCGATTTGAACGGTTTCATATGTCTTTGAACCACCTACATACCCCTTCACGGTGCTGCTTCCAGGCACAAACGGGTTCGTCGTTTCAATCGAAACGGTGTCACCGTAACTCGTACCAAATGAATTGGTCGCAAACGCAGTGTAGTAATACGTTGTATTCGGCGTAAGCTCATGCACGATGTCCGTGAATGGTTCTTCCAAATTCGTATTGCGCGTCATGATCTGCTGGGCATCGCTAAGGGACGCATCCGAACTGAAATAGAACCCTGCAGAGAGCACCTCCACATCCTCTCCACCTGGATCAAAAACCTTCCCCTTTAGGTCGGCAAACACGTCGCCTGTGTAGACCAGAGTTGACGTGGTAACTCGAGGAGCTCCTGCCGGCAGCGTCGTCGCACTTTGCAGATCCCCATAGGTCGTTCCGTTTTCGTTCGTGGCGTATGCGCGGTAATACATGGTGGTGCTTGTTTCTAATCCGCTCACTGCTTTCTCGAAACTGTCTGAACTGGTTGAAGATGTAAGCGTATCTCCATCAGACAGCGAAGGGTCCGAGCCCACAATGAAGCCGGTCTCAGTCAACTCGACACCTCCGCGGTACAGGATGTTGCCATGCATGATGAAACTATAGCGTTGTATAGAGGTGGCTGCCTCCGTGGTAACAGAAGGAGTGGTGTCGGACACAGCCATCACACAACGGATGGACAATCCTCCCTTTTTGGAGTAGTAATTGTCGGTTACTTCATATTCGCCCGAACTAACATAATAATCATGCCCTGAAACGCTGCTGTAGGCCTCCGAGGTCCAGAAGTAGGCACCGCTGCCGAGGTTAGCGTAAATTCCATCGCTCTTGCGGTAACCCGCTGGCACCGCATTGAACCCGATTGAATTTAAGCCATCCCATGGCACAGGGTCACCTGACTTTGCCTTTAATCTCCGCCCAGCATCGGCAGCCCCAAGACTTGCGATGAGGACATCCCAATCATCCCGATCAGAAACGTGCCAATCCGTTGGGCAAAGTCCCCTTGGGTCGTTTACAGCATGCCAATTGTACAACCAGCCGTAAGTTGGAACATTCAACGGGTCGTAGTCATACGGCGTCAGCGCAGGTGTCCCCGAATTACCAATGCTGCTCCAACCGGTTAGGACCATTTCAATGGGATCACCATTCGTGAACAACTCCGACTGCAGGTTTTCGGTAAGCCAACACTGGTTTCCACGGTGAATTGTTCCATATTCATGTCCCTGGTAGGAAATGGTTTGCGAACTGCCGCACTGGAAAGGCGGCTCAACCGCAACAAAGCTCATCGTATCGCCATACGCCGTGCCCACGCCATTCGTAGCATAGGCCGTGTAGTAGTAGGTTGCATTGTAGGTCAAATCCGAAAGCGACACCCTGATTTCGCCACTGGTCCACGCGGTCAACGTATCGGTTGCTCCTGATAAATCCGGATTCGCTCCCCAAACAAATCCCGCCGCGGTCACCGGATCTCCTCCATCAAACCCGATCAACCCGTAAATTTTCGCCGTGGTGGAATCCACATTCGTTGCACTCGACGTCGTGATGGTCGGCAACACCGGGTCAAGCGTGTTGAAGCTTTGAACCGGACCGAAACTCGTCCCGATTCCATTCGTCGCAAACGCTTGGTAATAGTAGGTCGTGGACGCAGTCAAGCCCGTCAACTGTGCGTTAAAGGCACTTGCTGTTGACGCCGCATTCACGCTGGTTGCTCCGGTCATGTTTTCATTGGTCGCCCACTTGAAACCTGTGGAGGTGACATCCGAACCGCCCGTCGCGCTCACCGCACCATTCAAGGTCGCTCCAGTGAAGGTGATGTCGGTGACTTGTGAGGTGCCCATCACGGGGCTTCCAGCTGAGGTCGTGACGGTCTTGTAGTATCCATTACTGAATCCGCCACCAATGGTCCTTACATAAGGTCTGTACCAGTAAGTCGTAACCGGATTCAAGCTGTCAAAGGTTACCGTGTACGAGTCTCCAGAAAGGTCTTCCACGAGTTGATTGACGGAATTTGTATTTGATCGGTTTATACCAACCCGGACACCTGCTTCATACACTTCCGCTCCCCAATTTTCTGCCACTTCGAAAGAAATGGTCAAGGAATTCGCACTTACGGATTCCACAATAGCTGCATCTTCTAAAATGACAGCGGGCAATACTTCAGGTGGTCCCGCATCACCCAACATGCAACGAATATACCCCCCCATGTTTAAGTCATCAGGACTAAGCGAATTGAAGCCGGAACCAAGGCTCCACAAGGTAGGGTCAGTGCAATAGCTGCAGTATGTGGACCAAAAAGACGTGAACTCGCCCAATCCACGATCAGTATAATCTCGGGTTTCACCTTCAGTGAGGTCATAAGTTATCAACCCACCCTTAGTGCCTCCCAACAATACAGACAAACCGGTCACGTTCGTACCGCCCGCGTCCGCAGCGATCACCTCATCGGCCGATGACGGATCGTTTAGACTGTTCTTGAGTTCAGACCATTTTTCACTTGCCGGCACGTGCCAACCTGTGGGACACACCCCTCGGGCATCATTCACCACCATGTAGTTGTACATCGCACCATACGTCTCAAAGTTGGTGGCCTCATCAGCCTCGCCGATGCCATAAATGGTCATCGCCGGAGTAATCAACCGCTGCCACAAGCTATCAGAAGCCTCTACAGGAATCGAGTCCCCGTTCGCAAACGTCACGGTTGCCAAATTTTCTGCAAACCAACACTCATCGATCAGCCCAACGGTCTCGTATTGAACCTCGTTGTAGGTAACGGGCAAGCCACACTCCCATGGGCCCGTCGTGAAGCTCAAGGTGTCGCCATAAGCTGTTCCCGCTCGGTTCCTCCCAAAAACAGCGTAGTAGTATGTTGTGGCTGGCTCCAAATCCTCGAGAGGAAGCCAGAAAAGCTGCGTCGTGGTGTGCCTGGCTACAAATTGTGGATCAGCCAATCCTGGATCTGTGCTGTAAGCAAATCCCAATGCCGTCACATAACCGGTGCCACCATCTGACATCTGCCCATACAGTCGACTCGAAACGGCCGTCGTATTGGACGTTTGATAGGTTGTCACCACTGGCAGGTCTCCCCCCAAAGGAGCGCCGTTCACGCACCGAATGGAATATCCAGCGCGAAGTCCTGCTGGGTTGACCTCCAAATCCCCATTCGCAGCCCTGAAAGAGTCATCGCCTTCCCAAAACCGGAATTCGCGGGAATTGCTAGCCGACACGCTCGCCCAAAAATGGTTGGCCCCTTCTTCTGTTGAAATGTAGTCACCTGTATGCCGGCGGTAACCGGCAGGGAGTGCCGAGAAACCAGTCCGGTTTGTGCCATCCCAAGCTGGTGAATCCTCGGCGCTTGAACGGTAATCTGCTGCATCATCCAAATCCAATGTTATGCGCAAATGGTTAAAGTCGCCATACGTGGCGGGATGCCAATCTGTCGGACAAACACCACGCGTGTCTTCGAATGCATAATAATTGTACAGGCGGCCGAAATCGCTCACCTTCGATGAGTCGTCGGCGGGGTTCACATAACCTGGGAAGAACGTGCTTGACCACTCGTCCGTGTCTGGCATGTGTGGAATTTCATCGCCGTTTGCAAAATGCGTATTGCGCAAGCTTTCCACAAACCAATATTGGCCATTTAATTCCACGAGCGAATACGTAAAGCCATCAAAAGTCACCGTACCAGGTGTCGTGAAGCTCAGCGTGTCGCTGTAACCCGTGCCCACCGCGTTGGTCGCAAATGCCGAGTAGTAGTAAGTCGTCTCCGGGTCCAAACCGAGCAACGCCTTCGCGAAACCGGCTGCCGAAGTGCTGTCGCCCCCCACTTCCGTGGCATCCGCAAGGGAAGCGTCCGTGCCCCAGATGAATCCGAAGCCCGTGACTTCCGCGCCACCGTTGAAATCCACGGAACCATCCAAGGTCGTGCGCGTCGATGCGATAAACTGGGCCGTATCGGCCAACACCGTTGGTGGCACAACGGTCATGGCGAGGAAACTCAACGTGTCACCGAATTGAACGGTCCCGTTGTCCGCATAAGCGGCGTAGAAATAAGTGGAATCCGTAGACAACCCGTCGAGATCCAAGCGGATGGTGCTGTCCGCCGCGAGGGCGACGGGCGAAACCGTGGCATCCGACAAGTCAGCCGCCAAGCCCCACTTGAAGCCGAACACGTCGGGCATCCGGTTGCCGAACGTGAACGAGGCCATGAGGCTCGCCGTGCTGTCCGTTATGTTCGCAACAGAGTCTCCGGTAAAGGCCAAAGCGGGCGTAAAGAAGCTCGCTGGCGCCGCGGTGACCCGTCCCGCACTGTTCTCAGTAAATGCGTTCAGGTCGTAATCCTGGCTGGGGAGGAGCGAGGCGCTCGCAAGGGGCGCCGAGAAGGACAGGCCGTTGGGGACGCCATCCACCGAATCGGTCACGAGTTCCGCGTTGGAGGTGGTGGAGTAGATGAAGCGGGAGAGCGTTGGGGTTTGGCCTCCATCGTCCGCGAGCAAGGCGTACAGGCTGTCAACGGTCAAATCCGCGTACACGGTGTCGAACTCCGGCACCTCCGGCTTCGTCGTGAATGCGAAGTGCGCGTCCGCCCACGCGCGGCCCGCCAAGTTGTCGGCATACGCATTGAAATAGTAGGTCGTCATCCGCGTCAGGCCCGAGACTTGGACCGAATGCGCGGTGCCCGAGGCGCTGTCCGATGGCAAGCTGTCGCCTGCAAACGCGTCCAGCGTGAAGTCCACGTCGTCCCAGTAGAACCCGACGTCGTCCGGGCCCTGCCCACCGGCGTCGCTGATCGCCAGCTCGAGCGTGGCCGAAGTGGCCGTCACGAGCGACGTGTCCAGCGCGAGGCCGTCCGCCAAGTCCGGAAGCGTCATGAACGACAACGTGTCCCCGTGGGCGATGCCGTTCTCATTCTCCGCCCATGCCGCGTAGTAATACGTGGTGTAGCGCGCAAGGCCGGTTTTTTCGAACTGAAAAGCCCCCGTATCCTGCGCCGATGTATCAAGGAACGACTGATATGGGCCAAAAGGAACCAGCGTCGAATCCGACAGCGCCGAATCTGTCCCCAGCTTGAAGCCCCACGACATCAAGTCCTTGTTGCCGTCATCCGTGACCGCACCTCGCAGGATGGCCAGCGAGGCGGTCAACCCGTCCGCGACCAGGGTTTGGACAGTGGGAGTCGACTCGGCTGCTGCCACCAACACGGAGGCAAACATGAAGCTCAAGTTGTCCGGCGTAAATCGAGCGGGCAATTCCGCTTCAATGCCGAGCGCCTCATACATCTCCTGCATCGTTTGCCGAAAAGCCGCTTCGTCGAACCGCTTCATGGTGCGATCGCCCTCTTGGGCCACGGGCACCACTTCAATGTCGGTCAACTCAAGTGCGGACTGCAGGGAATCGCACAAGGCCCCAATCCGTTCGTAATCCGTATCGTTGCGGCTGCTGCCATCTTCTCCTACAGCGCTCTGGCTGACTCCGGACGATGATCCTGTATCGCTCGAGGAGGACTGAGCGCGGGCGAGGGATGTACCACCAACGAGTAGCAAGCCGAGCATCCCTGCGGTTAATGTGAAGCGAAACTTAGACATAAGGGTGTATTTTCGGTCGAATCAACCAAAACTACCCTCGAAAAGCCAAAAGCTTCCTGTCAAATCAAATTTGAGAGGTCCGGATTTCAGTATTTGACAAGAATTCACATAATTTTTGACACCATCATCCCACCACAACAAACACAAACAACCCATTCATTTTCAAATTATTAGATTGATTCCCTGCGAAAAAAGGCGCCCCACAGGCTGGAAAGCATGTGACAGCGCCCTGGAGCATGCTGAAGCCAATGAAAAATCCCCTCCACAGCAGCTGTGAAGGGGATTGAATGCATTCAGTGCCGCTCGAAAGCGGGGGGACACAAAAGCTAGCCGCGCCTTATTGCGCGCATTCCACGCCGTATGCCGCCAAGAGCTGGAGCATGTCGCTGATGCTCACCAAGCCGTCAGCGTTGATGTCCTCAGGACAAACCGATGAACTGTCTAGGGGATTGCCATCGCAATCGAACATCGGTTCAGCAAAGGTGCAGCTGCCATCATCGGACGTCGCATCTGGCTGGAAATTGCATGCCTGCGGGTAGGTGCAGCCCGTCAATTCGTTGCATGAAGCGGCCGGAGCCATCCAGCCGGAGAACAGCACCCGGCCCGAGCCGCCGTAGCCGTCCTCGGTGCGGATGCCTAGGGTCACGACGTCGCCGGCTTGCACGTTGATCACCTCGGCTTGATGGAAGGGAATTACGTTCAAGCCGTTGCCGATGAAGCCCGGCACCGACTCGAGGTACGGAAAGACCACGGAATCTGGAGCGAGCCAAGTGCCGCTTGGGAACCACGATTCGGCCGCAGGCCAATCGCTGAAGGTCAGCTCCGGCGTGACCGGGTCGTCGCCGAGCGCCCACGCCGGGTCGCCCACCACGTCGAGCACCTGCTCAGTGCCGTTGTTGAGGGAAACGAAAGGCCAGTCCCAGAGGGTTTGGCCTGCATCATCCCA
>JALQTD010000340.1 GCA_023264155.1 Flavobacteriales bacterium
CCAGCGGCGACCCGCAGTCCGGGACGCACATGTCCAAGACAAGCCATCGAGATCGTGGACTTCCCTGATCCGGATTCGCCGATAATCGCGAGTGTCTCGCCGGCATGGATCCTGAATCCGGCATTGCGCACCGCCGGCCTGCCTCCGGCAACCGGTACGATGGTCAAGTCTGATATTTCGAGGACGACCGGACCCGTTCTTTTGGCTTCCGAAATCATTTCGCCGCTCCGCGTGCATTGCCCTGCCCGATACTGCGATCGGACCAGGCATCGACCAGAAGGTTGAGCGCAATGGTCACGCTGGCGATGGCGAGCGCGGGATAGACCGGCGCGAGCTTGCCCGAAGACAGACCTGACATGTTCTCGCGGACCAAAGCGCCCCAGTCTGCAAGCGGAGGCTGGACGCCGAGTCCGAGGAAGCTGAGGCTGCTGATGAAAAGAAGAACGAAACCGAGACGGAGCGCGAAATCTGCCGCCAGTGGCTTCAGGATATTGGGCAGGATCTCGCCGCTGCTCAGCCACAGCGTTCCCTCGCCACGTGCCTGTGCCGCGCGCACGAAATCCAACGAGCGGACGTCGTTGGCGAGCGCGCGCGCGATTCGGAAAACGCTGGCCGAATAGACGAAGCCTGTGGTCAAAATCAGTACGCTGACCGAAGACCCGAGCGCCGCAACTACCATCAGGCCAACGATGATATTAGGCAGCGACAGCATCACATCCACGATTCTACTGAGCACCATGTCAACGGCCCCTCCGCGCATAGCTGCGGTAAGCCCGGCCGAGACTCCCAGAAGATGAGACACAAGGGTCGCGAGAAAACTCATCCCCAGTGTCACGGGCGTGCCGCTGAGCAAGCGTGAGAACAGGTCGCGCCCCATGTAATCCGTACCGAGCAGGGCGCCTTTTTCAGGTGCATACATCTCGTAGGAGATAAAGT
>JALQTD010000341.1 GCA_023264155.1 Flavobacteriales bacterium
AACGAACCCTGGTTGAACGCAACACCGACGCGCGCTTGGCCGACGTCGATGCCTAGCGCGATCAAGACAGCGAATCCTTTGCAGCTTTGACGGCCTCAGCAAGCTTTGCGGCATCTGCTCCGCCACCCTGCGCTAGGTCTGGCTTTCCGCCACCACCGCCACCCATCACGGATGCGGCAAGCTTCACGAGTGCACCTGCGTTCGCGCCAGCAGCTTGGGCATCCGATCCGACGGCGGCTATAACTGCAGGCTTCCCGTCGTTGGTAGCGCCGAGGATAACCACCGCCTTGCTACCAAGCTGATCTCTAAGGGCCATTGCCAGCTGGCGCACAACATCTGGAGCCAGAGCGTCTTCTAGGGCAACCGCGACAACCTCGTTGCCACCGACAACGCTCTTGGCAGCCGCCAACTGTGGCAACTTCGACATCGCAGCCTTCGCGTTTAGCTCGGCTAGTTGGCGCTGTAGCCTGCGCTGCTCTTCAAAGGCGTCTTGAATTCTTTGCTCAAGCTCACTCGCTGGAGCTTTGAGTTCACCGGCAAGCCTTCGAACTAGCGCGCGGTCGGCCACCAGTGAGCGAAGTGCATCAATCCCGACCTCGGCCTCGATTCTTCTAGCCCCGCTTCCAACCGAGGACTCACCGGTGATTGAAACCAACCCGATCTGTGAGGATCGCGCGACGTGGGTTCCACCACATAGTTCCCTGGACCAGGGCCCACCCACCTCGACCACGCGAACGGTCTCATCATAGGTCTCGCCAAACAGGGCTATTGCGCCCCATTCCCGGGCCTCCGGAAGAGTCATGAATTGAGCGCTTACGGCCAGGTCGGAGCGAATTGCCAGGTTGGATACCTCTTCGATCTCGCTCTTGGTGGCATCGCTCAGGGCCTCTCCCCAGGCAAAGTCGAGCCGCATGTAGCCGGGCTTGTTGAAAGAT
>JALQTD010000342.1 GCA_023264155.1 Flavobacteriales bacterium
CGGCACATGCGTCATGATGGCCCGCTGCAGTGGCTCTAGGGCGTTATGCACCTTCAGTGCCGCATGGAAGTCGTTGTTGTTGGTGGCATCCACCATCATTCGGTAGGCCTGGGGCGCTATGTTCGCAGTAACACCAATTAGCCCCGTTGCTCCAATCGACAGGTGCGGCAGCACGTTTGAGTCATCGCCGGAGAAATACATCAGGCCGGTCTCCAGCATCAGCCTTGAGGCCTGAGCCAGATCGCCCTTGGCGTCCTTGATAGCGACGATGTTCGGGTGCTTGGCTGCCCGGTGGAAAGTGTCAGATGCAATCGCTACACCGGTTCGTCCGGGGATGTCATAGAGAATCACTGGCAAGTCGGTGGCATCGGCAATCAATCTGAAGTGGGTCAGGATTCCGGCCTGGGTTGGCTTGTTGTAGTAGGGCGTGACGATCATCACACCGTCAGCACCGGCCTTTTCACTGGCCTTGTAGAGCTGAATCGCGTGGGCGGTCTCATTTGAACCACCACCGGTGATGATCTTGGCGCGACCGGCTGCAACACTCTTACCGACCTCAACCAGCTTGATTTTTTCGGCATCGGTGAGCGTCGAGGTCTCACCGGTGGTTCCAGTGACAACGACACCGTCGGCACCGTTGGAGACTACGTAGTCAATGTGCTTCTCGGTGGCATCCCAGTCAACCTCGCCATCGGCGGTCATGGGAGTGACAAGTGCAACCAGCACCTGACCGAATAAGTCGCGCTCTTTAGTAACCATTAGCTAAGCCTAGCGAATGGCAAGGCACGGCACTAAGGCGCTACCCGGCCGTTCTCATTGAAGGCTGCGTAGCTCATTGGCATGAGCTCGGCCCAAAGGTCTTCCATCTTCTCGGCAACCATCTCGATTTCGCGCTGCGGGAATGATGGGAAGTGAGTTCCTTCGCGCTTGGT
>JALQTD010000343.1 GCA_023264155.1 Flavobacteriales bacterium
GTAAAATTCAAATATGAACAACTAGACAACGGTTCTTTCAAAGTCTACGGTTCATTAGTGTAACATTTGGGGACTTTGAGTCCCCTTTTTACATTCTAAATACTTTATATTATGGGATTATTTGATAAACTCACATCTAAAAACTTTCAGGCATTCGCATTAAAATACTACGATGACCCTCAGTGTGAGGACATTGAAGATTTTCAAGAAGACCTGAGACGTTTCCGATACCTCAAAAGACTTCTGTATCGTCATCATGAGTATGGTGAGGTTCGTGAACGTTTGATGTTGAACCACATTATAACACTTTTCAATGTGTTTGGTTTTGAACCATGCATGAGAATGTTAGAATTCAAAATAAAAGAAGACACATACTGGTCATCCATTAAGACTATGTTGTTATATCTAGAACTAGTCGATGAAGAGTTCAAAAGTAATATCCCACTTGATCAGAAATTAATTAGTAGGTTAAGGGAACTTTAGCTCCGATAGCTCAGTTGGCCAGAGCAGTTGATTTGTAATCATCAGGTCGTCAGTTCGAATCTGACTCGGAGCTCCACCATTCAAAACACCTAAATAGTAGTATGAGAGTAGTAGATACATTAATAGTCTTTCGTATTTTAAAGATGTTGACTACACCTTTTACCAAACAAGCCGCATATAAATTTGGGTTTATTGATGATAAGGGTAACAGAATTAAACTAAAATCTGTTGAAGGGTCAAATCAAAAAGTCGAGAATAAACCTAAAACTGCAGAGGAAAAGGCATCACTTACACCTCTACACAGACTCGTCTTTAATCTAAAGAAAATTATCGAAAAGGTTCCGTTTGGTAAAACACAATTTGCATCATACGCTGTTGCACTTGCATTGTTGAAAGAGAACCAAGAGTTAGATGATGATCAATTAGAGAGACTAGAAGAAGAATAC
>JALQTD010000344.1 GCA_023264155.1 Flavobacteriales bacterium
CGGGCCCTGCCGTTTGTCGCGGCGCGTTGGTTGCAAGACCACCCGGTGGTCGCGCGCGTGCGGGCCTTTTTGCCCGCCGCCATCATGGCCTTGTTGCTGGTGCACACGATGATGGGCACGCAAGGCGCGCACCCGAACTGGCCGTGGGCAGAAGCCGTCGCCGTCGCAGTGGTGGTGGGTTTGCAATGGTGGGTGCGCCACGCTTTGGTCAGTATTTTTGTCGGCACCGGTTTGTATGTGGCCTTGGTCAACCCGGCTTGGTGGACTTGACATGAATGCCCGGGCTGCGCAAAGCGTCGTTACGTTGACCCTCAATCCCGCCTTGGACACGGTGACCAGCATTGACCAGGTGGTGCCGGATCACAAGATGCGCTGTGGCCCCACGCAAATTCATCCCGGTGGCGGCGGCATCAACGTCGCGCGTGTCTTGCACCGCCTGGGCACGCCGGTGCAAGCGGTCTACCTGGCGGGTGGCCTGACGGGTCATCGCTTGCGTGGTTTGTTGGACGCCGAAGGGGTGGCGTCACGCGTCATCGAAACCGTGGCGGAAACGCGCACCGCCTTGGCCGTGCGCGAATCAAGCACCGCACGGGACTACCGTTTTACCTTGCCGATGGCCGCTGTGCGGCAAAGCGAATGGCGCGCGGCCGTGGAGGCGGTGCAAACGCTGGTGCGCGAGGCGACTTACCTGGTCTTGAGCGGTTCAGTGCCTGATGGCGTGCCGGTGACGATTTATGCCGAATTGACGCGATGGGCCAAAGCGCACGGCGTGCGCGTGGTCTTGGACACCTCCGGTGCCGCGTTGATGCCGGCCTTGGAGGCCGGGGTGTATGCGTTCAAGCCCAGCTTGCGCGAGTTGTGCGGCTTGGTGGGCGGTGACCTGTGTGAATCGGCGCACTGGCGTGACGCG
>JALQTD010000345.1 GCA_023264155.1 Flavobacteriales bacterium
TTAACGGTGATGTATCTAAGCTACTAGAGCAAGGGGCAACCTTTGAAAAGATCGGCAATACTTATGGTGTTAGCCGTCACTGCGCTTCACTATATGTGGATATGTACGGTCTTAGAAAGAAAACAAAGGAAGGCAAGAAATCAAAGTACGGTCACATAATGCCAGACCTTGATTCAATGACTCGATTTGCACTTTGCTCACCGTGGAGATCAACCAATGCCTAGCGAAAGTAATCTGTATGTAGACACTGTATATACATTGCTCGTTCTGACTACGCATTTATTTTTAATATTCGCGCCAACTAATATGGGATAAATACTATGGAACTTAACAAAGAAGAGTTGAAGATCATTAAAAACGCACTAAGTACATATGGCGGCTGTGAGGAACTACTCGAAGCCGTTGAACTTGAGATTGAAAAGATGGAGCTAGAGGAATTTAGCTTTGATGAAGATGATGGATGCGCTGGCGGGGCTTGCAAACTATGAACTTTGAATACTTGACCGAAGATGAAGAGCTAAACATTGATCTGCTGATGCGTATGGCGCACAACACGCAGGACAATATTTCAGATGAAATTCATGTGGACATGGTAAACCATCCACCGCACTACCAGTCTGATAATGGTATTGAGTGTATTGATGCTATCCAAGCGGCACTCGGTATAGACGGATTTAAAGCCTACTGCCGAGGCAATGCAATGAAGTACATCTGGCGTGAGAAATACGATCCTAAGCAGGATGCAGAAAAGGCGATCTGGTATCTTGAGCGTTATGTGGAGAGCTGTGATGGGAATTAAGAGAGATCAAGCAGACAAGTGGTTTAGTGACGTTGTACGCGCTAAGGCTAACTGGTGCTGTGAATCATGTGGTAAAGAATTTGGAGGTCGCAGTAGCGGCCTTCATT
>JALQTD010000346.1 GCA_023264155.1 Flavobacteriales bacterium
AGAGGCCAGCCCCACCGCCGCGCAAAACACCCAGAAAATCCCGTGCGGCTGGTCCAGATAGACCTGATCGACGCCAAGCGCTCCGCCAACCCAGAGCACTGGCAGGCACAGGATCACCGCCAGTAACGCGGTCTGGAACTGC
Source organism: Flavobacteriales bacterium (assembly GCA_023264155.1). Classification (GTDB taxonomy): domain Bacteria; phylum Bacteroidota; class Bacteroidia; order Flavobacteriales_D; family Sanyastnellaceae; genus JALQTD01. The sequence continues at coordinate 143 of JALQTD010000346.1, forward strand.
ATCGGCACCGGATGCACATCGCGCGCGAGCGCCCGCGTAATCAGCATGTAAAGCGCGAAGAACAGCGCCGTGCCAAGCGGGAACAGCGCCACCGCGCCGAACTCGACAAACGAGGGCTGGATCACGAACAGCGCGCCGATAAAGCCCACAACCGCCGCCCCGAGGCGCCGCGGGCCGACCTCTTCGGCCATGACGAACCGCCCGATCAGCAAGATGATGAACGGCTCGACAAAGGCGATGGCCAGCGCGTCGGCAATCGGCATCACCCGCACGGCGGCCACAAAGCAGAAGGTCGCGCCGATCGACACCGCCGCGCGCCCGACCCCAAGGGCCAGCAGTCGCCCCTGCATCGGGATCCGCAGCGAATGCCCCAGCAAAAGCGCAATCGGCGCCATCAAAAGCCCCTGCACCACATAGCGCCCAAGGGTCACCGTGCCGACTGCCACCTCTTGCGCAGCCAGCTTCGAGGCGACGTCGATCAGGGGCGCAATCGCGCAGAAGGCAAGCATCAGAACGATGCCGGGAAGAATGCGGTCAGTCTGGTTCATAAGCGATGGCTAGCCTGCGGGCGGAACCCCGTCCATCCTGAAAACGACACATACCCTGACGTATTCCTGCACCCCGCATCCGTTTGCCCCATTGACGCGGGCTTTCCTGCGGATAGCCTGCAATGAGCACATCATCCAAGGAGCCAGCCATGACCGATCCGATCTCCAATAGCTGGGAAGCCCGCGCCGAGAAATATTCGCTTTACGGCTTTACCG
>JALQTD010000347.1 GCA_023264155.1 Flavobacteriales bacterium
AACCACGGCATGGAGAAGCGGTACCACCACGACCGGGTGGGCATCAACTCCCGCCTCGACACGTTGCAGGCGGCCGTTCTGCGCGTGAAGTTGCGCCACCTCGACGCGTACATCGCGGCGCGGCAGGCCGCGGCGGACCGCTACGACGCCATGCTCGCGGACGTGGACGGGGTGCGGGTGCCGTTCCGGGATCCGCGGGCGACGCACGTGTTCCACCAGTACACGCTGGTGTTGGAGGGCGTGGACCGCGATGCGGTGGTGCGGCACTTGGCGGAGGCGGGCGTCCCGACGGGCGTGTATTATCCCGTGCCGGGGCATGCGCAGCGGGCATTTTCTGCGTTTGGGTACGCGGCGGACGGGTTTGCGGTCAGCGATTTTTTGGCCCAAAAAGTCCTCTCCCTGCCCATGCACACTGAACTGAATCATTCTCAACAGCAGTACATCGTCGAACGGCTCCACGCCGCGCGCGAGGCTGCACGAATCACCGAACTCGCATGAACATTGCAGTCATCGGCACCGGATATGTCGGACTTGTCACCGGCACGTGCTTTGCCGAAACCGGAAACGACGTCACGTGCGTCGACATCGACCAACGAAAAGTAGACGCCTTGCGCGCCGGCAATGTGCCGATTTACGAACCCCACCTCGACGTGCTCTTCGAGCGGAACGTCAAGGCCGGCCGCCTCACCTTCACCACGGAATTGGCCGAAGCCATCGAATCGTCCCAGATCATCTTCCTCGCCCTGCCCACCCCGCCGGGTGAAGACGGCTCGGCTGACCTGAGCTACGTGCTCGGCGTGGCCGACCAACTCGGCCGGTTGATCCGCGATTACAAAGTCATCGTGGACAAGAGCACCGTTCCGGTGGGCACCGCCGACAAGGTGCGCGAGGCCGTGGCCGCCCA
>JALQTD010000348.1 GCA_023264155.1 Flavobacteriales bacterium
CATGAGACTTAGTGGCGTGTCCAGGTGTGCGCTTTGGCTTGTTATACCCAGAGACCCCAGCCCTTGCTAATCGCGGGTCTTTCTTAGCCATTATTTCTTACCTTTCTTTTTGTAGCCCGATGCGTAGGCTGCTTTTGCTTGCCTGGTTGCTCCGGCCTTGGTCTTATACACCTTTCCTTTGGAGCCCCATTTGTAGCCACCCTTGACTTTCCTAACTGGCATAGCTTCCGGTCCTCATCTGCTCAGATAACTCAATCGCTCGATTACCTACTTGCTTGGCCCATCGACTATCCAGCATCTCAGTGGCCGCAACATCATAGTCCCCATCATGGATAAGGCTCATAGTTTTAGTGAACTGAGCAAGCCGAGAGATGCCAAGATTAAACACCATATTCACCAGTGTTTGAAAGCGTACCTCGTCCAGCTCCAGCGTCCACGGGAAAACACGCACCAGCTCATCTCTAGCAGTGATAATGTCCTGAGAGAGTAGGTAGAGCGCCTCATCCTTGCTAATACCTACGTCATCCAGGTTGCGACCCACCCCGATAGTCAGCTTGCCAGCGGTACACTTATATGGCTTCAGCTTCAAACCTTCGTGACGGATAAGTTGTTCTGTTAATTTCTCGTAGCTCATGTTTAATCCTGTTTTTGCGATGCGCCGAAGTAGAAGGAAATGACTGCCGATACGAGGCCACCCATGTAGCCCAACACCAGGTTAATCAGCTCCATAGAATTCTGCTCAGGCGGCATAATAGTAATCATGGCTATATAGGTGCAGAAGAAAAAAACCATGACCACACCGATCAGCTTTGCGGTCCAGTCTTTTGAAAAGTGCGATCTAGCGTCCTGTTTGTCTTTTGTCTCCAAAGCAAACAAGTCAACATCAAGCTCTTTCAT
>JALQTD010000349.1 GCA_023264155.1 Flavobacteriales bacterium
GCCATGATCCACTTGCCATAGCCACGATCAATGCCCACGCCAACGGGGTAGCTTAGCAATGCCGTCAGAATCAGGCCAATGGTGGCACCGGCATACAGCTCAGACTTGCTCCAGCCGAGTTCGGCTTGCATGCGCAGCACGATCAGTGGAAAGCTGTAGTAGAGCGACCCCCACGAGCAGATTTGCCCCAATCCCAGCAGGGCTGCAAGGTTGGGGGTTGGCTTGGGGGCGTGCATGGCCGTGAGCGGTTATGGTTGCAAGATTGGCTTTAACGCTTTAGCGGTATGAGACTCATTCAAGTGGTGCTTGAGCAGGTCTTCGGGCGATGCTTGTGCCACGAGTCGCCCGCCTTGTGATCCCCCTTCAGGGCCTAAATCCACCACCCAGTCGGCTTCGGCAATCAAGTCGAGGTTGTGCTCAATCACCACCACCGTGTTGCCAGCATCGGTTAATCGGTGCAACACGTTGATGAGCTTCTCTACGTCAGCCATCGACAATCCAACGGTTGGCTCGTCAAGCACATAAAGTGTGTGTGGCAAACGCGAGGCCCGGCCGGTTTTGATCACCCCTTCAGTCACTTTGGCCTTGGCCAGTTCAGTCACGAGCTTGATGCGCTGTGCTTCGCCGCCAGACAACGTCGGCGAGGGCTGGCCAAGTGTCAGATAGCCAAGGCCTACGTCTTGCATGAGCTTAAGCGGATGCGCCACTTTGGGGTGCGCTGCAAAGAACTCAACTGCATCGTCTACTTCCATGGCTAGCACCTCGCCGACATGCTTGCCGCGCAGACGCGCAGACAACGTGTCGGCGTTAAATCGGTCCCCATGGCAGGCATCGCAGGGCACCTTGACGTCCGGCAAGAAGCTCATTTCTACGGTTCTCATG
>JALQTD010000034.1 GCA_023264155.1 Flavobacteriales bacterium
CGGCTGAAACGGAAGGCGACGACCGCAATGCCAAGATCTACGAGAAAGTCAAAGGCAACATCGACCAGGTTTTCGTCACCATCGCGGATTGTGGCGAAATGGTTCCCGTGTTGCAGCGCAAGTACGAAGAAGCGCCCGAGGACATGGTCATGCTCGAAAAAATCCTGCGCTTGTTGAACAAAAAAGACTGCACGGACAACGAATTGTACTTGCCGGTCGCCACTGCTGTGCATGCTGCTACGCCAAGCGCCACTTCCGCTTACAGCATCGGCATCAACTACGCCAAAGCCGAGAACTACACGGAAGCACTGACCTACTTGGAACAAGCCGTGGAGCTCTGCCCCGATTGCAGTGACCGGGAAACGTACATCCTGAAAGCTGGCCAGGTCGCCTCGTTCGTGGGGAACGCCTACAAGGCCAAATCCTATGCCCAGCAACTGCTCGAGCTCAATTCCGAAAGCGCCGACGCCTACATGCTCATCGGTGACGCCATTGCCGGAGCGGCGAAGGCATGCGATGACGGTGCCTTGGGCATGCGTGCTGCTTATTGGGTCGCTTCCGATTACTACGCTCGGGCCCGCTCCCTCGGGGACGACGAGTTGAAGGAGCGCGCTGACAAGAAAATCAGCAACTGCAAGAAGCAATTCCCTACTGTGGACGACATCTTCACCGTGGGTAAAGCCGCCGGGGACACGTTCAAAGTGGGTTCCATTTCAGGATGTCCTTGTGCAGGTGAAAGCACGAAGATCCGCGTTCGATAGATCGACGCGATGGTTAGTCGGAGCGGCGATCGCGGTGCTGGGATGCACCGAGGTGGCCGCTCCGCCGCATCCTGAAGAAAAGTCCGCGCCCCCGCCCCTCATCATGGAAGGCGTGCGGCTCTCGTACAGCGAAAGGGGCAAGGTGCAGCATGTCCTCGTTGCTGCGTCCGTCACCCGCGAGGCCTCCTCGGAAGCCGCCAGTGAATCGGAGGACTTCGTCACCGTAGATGGCGGCTTCACCCTCTACCTCGGAGGGGACGAAAACCACCACAGTTCCCAATTAACGGCCCATCGTGGGACCCTCGATGAGGCGAACCTCCGCCTCGTCGCCGAGGAAGAGGTGGTGTTGCGCAACGCCGCCGGGGACCGTTTGGAAACCGAATACTTGGTTTGGAGTGAAGACAGCGATCGGGTGTACACCCACCACGCCGTCGCGGTGTACACGGAGGACGGTGTGCTCTTCGGAAGGGGATTGGAATCTGACGGGCGCTTCGAGCGCTACCAAATCCTGCAACCGACCGGCGAGCTCAACGTTCCCGAATTGCGTTGAACCGAAGCAAATCGCCTTATCTTCGACCCATGGAGCCGACCGACCATTCCGCCCTCATTCGCGCGAGCAAACGCGCTGAGTGGTTTTGGCTTGCCGCCATCGCCGTTGCCTGTGTCGTGGCCGCTGAAGCCATCTATTCAGAAGGCTGGGAGCAAAAGAAAACCATGCTCCTCATCCCTGCTATTGCTGGTGTCTGGTACGGCTTCAGGCGCAGCTTTCGAAAGCGCTTGGAACGCCAACAGGGCTGAACGATTCGATTTGAATTGAAACAACATGGACCCCGACCCCTCGAGTAGTTTGTTGATCATCCTCGGTTCGTTGTTGGCATCCGCCTTCTTCTCCGGGATGGAAATCGCGTTCGTTTCTGCGAACAGGCTGCAATTGGAACTGGATGCCAAACAACATTGGCAGGGCGCCTTGCTCGCACATTTGGCCCGTCGCCCGCAGTGGATGATTGCCACCTTGCTTGTCGGCAACAACCTCGCCCTCGTGTTCTGCGGCATGGAATCTGGCGACCTCATTGCGCGGGTCATCTTCAAGGCCGCGGACTGGAACCACGCGGCCTCTCCAGTGCTTGCGCTAGCGACCCAGACGGCCCTGACCACCGCCATTGTCCTCGTCCTCGCTGAATTCCTGCCGAAGAGCTTGTTTCACGCCAATCCCAACCGGTGGCTGAAAGTCCTCGCGGTGCCCCTCGCCGCGGCCTACTACATCATGCTGCTCCCGGGTTTGCTCGTCGTAGGGCTGAGCCAAATCTCGTTGCGCACGCTCGGCGGCAAATCCGATCAGGACGGAATGGACCACGAACCGATGGGGGCTACGGATTTGGACCATTTCATTCGGGAAATGAGTGGTCGGATGGAGCCGGAACAGGAACTGGAGCACGAGCTCCAGATCATGCAGAACGCACTGGAATTCAACAAAGTGCGCGCTCGCGATTGCCTCATCCCACGGAACGAAGTCGTGGCGGTGGAACTGAACACCGACATGGCAAGCCTGCGCAACTTGTTCGTAGAGACCGGCTTGTCGAAGATTGTCATCTTTCGCGGGGACATCGACAACGTCGTGGGTTACGTGCATTCTCGGGACCTGTTCAAGCGCCCGGATAAATTGACCAGCATCCTGCATTCCACCTTTGTCATCCCAGAACCCATGCCGGCTGACGAAGTGCTGCGCCAATTCATTCGCCGCCGCAAGCACCTCGCGGTGGTGGTGGATGAGTTCGGTGGTACGAGCGGCATCTTGACCATGGAGGACATTGTGGAGCAAATCGTGGGCGACATTGAAGACGAGCACGACGTGGAAGTGCTCATTGAGGAACAAATTGAACCGGGGATTTGGCGCCTTTCAGCTCGACTTGAAGTGGAAACCGTCAATGAAAAGTATGGCATTCAATTGCCACTGAATGATGCGTACGAAACCCTCGGTGGCATGGTTTTGCACCAAACTGAAACCATCCCCACCCCCGGTCTCACGCTGCAACTCAACGACCTCATCATCGAGGTTGAACAAGTCGATTCGAATCGAATTGAAACGATTCGATTGCACTTGAATTCTGAAGAGTAACATTCCTCTGACGGGATGAAACCTCGGGATGCAAGAATGCGTAACGGACCCCGCGGTACATGTGTGCGGATGCATCGCAGCAATTCCTTATCTTCGCGCACCTTAAATCAGATGTTGTTATGTCGTTGATTGAAAAAATTCGCAACCGCCAAGGGCTGTTGATGGTCATGATCGGAATCGGGATGTTGGGATTCTTGGTTCCCTATGACGCCGTGATGGCCATGTTCGGTGGTGGATCCAACCCAGAAGTGGGGGAAGTTGGAGGCACGACCATCACCGCGATGGAGTACCAAAGCGAGGTGCAGAACCGCCGCCGACTCGGCTTTTCCGGCGAAACGCTCGCCGACGAAGTATGGAAGGACTTGACCGAAGGCGCCGTCTTGAGCGACGGGATTGCTGCTTTGGGCTTGACCGTTACCGATGACGAATACCAAGAGTTGCTGTTTGGCACGGGAACTTCGGACTACCTCAGCCGGGCGTTCTTCTCCAATGCTCAGAACAAGCAGTACTGGCAACAAAACTTCTCCGCGATGTTGAGCACGCCCGAAGGACGCGCCTCGTTCATGGAGTACAAGAACTTGATTTCGGACAAGCGCATCCGCGAGAAGTACGACGCACTGCTCACTGCGGGCGTGTACACGAATACCCTCGAAGGCAAGTACGACCACATGGCAGCCAACAAGAAAGTTGAGTTCGACTACGTGCTCGCCACTTACGCGAGCGTGGCCGACTCCACTGTCGACGTCACGGACCGCCAAGTGCGCAGCTATTACAACGCGCACAAGGGCGATGCGGAATACCGCCAAAAGGCAGGCCGCGATTTGACCTTTGCTCGCATCAAGGTGCAAGCAACGGCGGAGGACGCAGCAGCCATCAGCAAGTCCTTGACCGAGATGAAGCAAGCGTGGGCAACGGCCGCAAATGACACCGCATTTTTCACCGAACAGGGCATGAACTACGGCGAGCGTTCGTTGCGCCGCGCCGATACCGAAACCAACGCTACGGAAGCAGGTTTCTTCGACGCGGAGGTGGGCACCGTAGTCGGGCCTTACCGCATCGGCAACATGTACCGCTTGGCGAAGGTGCAGCGCTTCTCGCAAGCTCCGGACAGCGCCTCTTGCCGCCACATCTTGCTCATGCCGAAGAGCCAAGGCGACGAAGCCGAGATGGCTGCGTTGAAAACGCGCGCGGACAGCTTGCTGCGGGTGATTCGCCGCGGGGGCGACTTCGAAAAATTGGCGGCCACTTTCAGCGACGATCCCGGTTCAAAGGACAAGGGAGGGTTCTACGACTTTTTCCCACGTGGCCGGATGGTCGCTCCATTTGAGAACTTCTGCTTCGACAATGCCCCCGGCAGCACCGGAGTGGTGGAGACGCAGTACGGCTACCACGTCATCAAGGTGGAAGACCAAACCGCACCCGTGGAACGCGTGAGCGTGGCCATCATCGAGCAAGCCGTTGAGCCCTCAACCGAAACCGTACGCAACTCGTACCAGAGCGCAAGCGAATTCGCCATCGGCGTGACCGACCGGGAATCGTTCATGGCGAAGGCGGGAGAAGCTGGATTTGCAACCAACGTGGCTACGGATGTCGCCCGCAACGCCAAATCCATCGCAGGGCTGCGCTCTGCTGCGGAAGTCGTAAGCTGGGCGTGGAATGCGTCAGAAGGCGATGTGTCGAACCCCATTTTGGCAGACAACACGTATGTGGTGGCATTCTTGGATCGGGTGAAAGAAGAGGGTGAGCCCCGCTTCGAGCACGTCGAAAGTGAAATGCGCACGGGTGCCATCGAAGAGGCGAAAGCCGAGTTGTTGGTGGCACGCATGCAAGGCACGGATTTGGCGAGCATCGCTCAGCAGAACGGAGTGGACGTGCGCAATTCGGGCAAAGTGGCCCTGAAATTCCCGACCGTGCGCGGCGCGGGTGCGAAGAGTGAGCCGGTGGTCGTCGGGACCGCTGCGGGCGCAGCCGTGGGCGAGGTCGTGGGGCCGATTGTTGGCGAGAACGGGGTTTGGGTCATCTCCACGAAGGCGGTCACCGAGGCCCCTGCAAAAGACGACTTCCTCTCGGAACAAACCACGTTGCTGGCCCGTGCACGCGGCGCCTTCCCTCAACGCGTGGTGAACGCCATGTTCAAGGCGGAAGGCCTGGAAGACATGCGCAACTGATCGCAACCCTGTTGCGATGCAAACGGGCGGCCTCCTGAGGGGCCGCCCGTTTTGCATTTCACGCCAAGAGCTTACTTACTGCTCGCGCACTTCGAGCAGGCTGCCATCGCCGTAACTCAGGAACCGGTAGCCGGATTGGAGGGCTTGGGCGTAAATGGCTCGCCAATCCGGACCCACGACCGCGCTGACCAAGCACAAGAGGGTGCTCTTCGGCATGTGGAAGTTCGTCACGAGGAAATCGATGGAACGGATGCGGTAGCCGGGGATGATCATGATGCTGGTGGAGAAGTGGATTTGGCCTGCGCCCTGGTCCAACATCCAACGCGCAGCATCGTCCAAGCGCTTCCAGCCCCATGCGGCCGGCAACGCCGCGTGGTCTCGCCAAACCCATTGCGGAATGTAATCCGGCTGCGCGCCCGAATCGCGCCAAAGCACAGCATACCAGAACAGGCTTTCCAGGGTGCGCAAGGTGGTCGTACCGGTCCCGAAGCGGCGCACCCCCGTGGCCGCGAGCGCCTCCAATGCCGCTTGGTCGAGCAAGCAACGCTCCGCATGCATGGCGTGGTCCGTGAGGCCGCCATCGCCGAGGGGCTTGAAGGTGCCCGCTCCAACGTGCAAGGTCACCGGTTGAGGGCGCACCCCCCGCTTCTGGAGCGCATCCCACAGCGCCTCGTCATAATGCAGTCCTGCGGTGGGAGCGGCGACGCTGCCGGGGATAGCTGCGTAAATGGTTTGGTAATCCTCCACGTCCGTCTCCTCCGCATCCCGGCCGAGGTAAGGCGGCAACGGCACAGCGCCCAATTCGTCGATCACTTCCGCAAAGGAAGCGGGGAAATCCCAGGCCAGGCGCACCCGCCAAGTCCCATCCTCCACGCCCAACCGCTCGGCCCGCAGGGTCCGCTCCTCACCTGCCGCTGTGTTCCACGTAACCGCTGCTTCGCCCTGTCGCCAACGTTTGCCCCCGCGCACAAAGGCAAACCATTCCGCCTCAGCGCGGGCGGCGAGGGAGGCTTCCACCACGGCGTTCGCGGGCTCGAGCAAAAACAACTCGAGCCGTCCTCCGGTCGGTTTCTGCAGCATCAACCGGGCCTGCAGCACCCGCGTGTTGTTGTGCCAAAGCTGGTCTCCCTCGGCCATCAACCCCGGCAGATCCGTGAAGTGCAAGTCCGCCACCTCGCCGGCAGCCGGGACGTACAACATCCGGGCCGCCGATCGTGGATGAACCGGATGCCGTGCAATCGCGGCATCGGGCAGGTCGTAATGGAAATCTTCAGTGCGGGGCGAGTCGTTGTTGTTCACAACGCAAAAATACGGCGGCCGCTTCCCTATTTTTGGTGTCCAACTTGGACGCATGAAAAAGCATTTGGTCATCGGAGCCGCTGGGCAATTGGGCGTGGAATTGGTACTCGCCTTGCAGGCCAAATACGGCACCGACCAAGTCGTGGTCGCCGACATCCGCACCCCTTCCGACCCCGCTGTCCTGAACAGTCCCTTCGTGCACCTCGACGCCACGGACCTTGATGCGATGCAAGCCGTCTTTCAAGGCGGGGCGTATGCCGCGGTTTACCACTTGGCGGCGATGCTTTCTGCCGTAGGGGAAAAGCGGCCCTTGGCCGCTTGGGATTTGAACATGGCTTCCCTGTTGAATGTGCTTGAATGCGCGCGAGAGGGGTTGGTGGAACGGGTGTTTTGGCCCAGCTCGATTGCGGTGTTTGGCCCCGCCACCCCGAAGCATGACGTGCCTCAGGAAGCCCCCCTCGACCCGACCACGGTTTACGGCATCTCGAAAGTAGCCGGAGAAGGGTGGTGCCGCTACTACCACGCGCAATACGGCGTGGACGTGCGGAGCCTGCGCTATCCCGGGCTGCTGGGGCACCGAAGCCTGCCCGGCGGAGGCACCACCGATTACGCCGTGGACATCTTCCTGTCTGCCGTTCGCGGGGAACGTTACACTTCATTCCTTGGGCCCGACAGCGCATTGCCGATGATGTTCATCGAAGATGCCGTGCGCGCAACGCTGGAGCTCATGGACGCTGAAGCGGAAGCCGTTCACATCCGTACCTCGTATAACTTGGCGGCCATGACCTTCACGCCGGCAGAACTCGCCGCGGCCATCCGGGAACGGGTTCCTTCATTTGAAATTGAATACGCACCTGATTCCCGGCAAGCCATCGCGGACAGTTGGCCCGCGAGCATCGATGACCAGGCCGCGAGGCGAGATTGGGGGTGGCACCATGCCGTGAACATCGGGGAGCTGGTCGATGTGATGTTGGAAGCTTGGGAACAACGTTTGGCCACTTCAGCAGCACGATCGGCGCAATAAGCCGGGCCAAATAGCGGGAGCAAGCCCTGCATGCGTTTTCTTTGTAAAACCATGCAACCCCTGCTCATTCAAAACACCCTGACGGGCGAAAAAGAGGCCTTCAAGCCCTTGCACGCGCCCCATGTCGGCATGTACGTATGCGGGCCGACGGTGTACAGCAACGTGCACCTCGGCAATGTGCGCACGTTTTTGACCTTTGACATCGTCTTCCGGTACCTCACCTTCATCGGCTACCAAGTTCGTTACGTCCGCAACATCACCGATGTGGGGCACTTGACCGACGACGGCGATCAGGGCGAAGACAAAGTGGCCAAGAAAGCGCGCCTCGAGAACCTCGAACCCATGGAAGTCGTGCAGCGGTATACGAACGATTTCCACGACGTCATGCGGGTGTTCAATATCCTCCCGCCTTCGATCGAACCCAGTGCAACGGGCCACATCGTCGAGCAAATCGAAATGATCAAGGCCATCCTCGACCGCGGATACGCTTACGAGTCGCAGGGCAGCGTTTATTTCGACGTGCGCAAATTCGCCGCGGACTACCCGTACGGCGAACTGTCCGGCCGCAAGATCGACGAACTCATCAGCGCCACCCGCGCATTAGACGGCCAAGACGAGAAACGCGACGGATTGGACTTTGCGCTGTGGAAGAAAGCGGACGAGACGCACTTGATGCACTGGCCATCGCCGTGGAGCGAGGGATTCCCGGGCTGGCATTTGGAGTGCTCGGTAATGAGCACGAAGTACCTCGGCGAGCGGTTTGACATCCACGGAGGGGGCATGGACCTGAAGTTTCCCCACCACGAGTGTGAGATTGCCCAAAACGTAGGCGCCAACGGTGAAGCGCGCCCCGTCAATTACTGGATGCACGGCAACATGCTCACCGTCAACGGCCGCAAGATGGCCAAATCCGAAGGCAACGGCTTTACCCCAGAAGAGCTCATCACCGGCAACCACCAATTGCTCGAGCGTGGCTACAGCCCCATGGTGGTGCGGTTCTTCATGCTCGGCGGCCATTACGGATCCACCCTCGACTTCTCGAACGAGGCCCTGCAGGCGGCCGAAAAAGGGTACGACCGCATGATGCAAGCCGTTGCGGGCCTCGCAGGGCTCACCCCTTCCGACGCGCCCGGTGAGGTGGACATCGACGCGTGGCGCCGACGGTGTTTCGACGCCATGAACGACGACTTCAACACGCCCAAACTCATCGCCACCTTGTTTGAAGGCGTGAAATGGGCGAACTCCGCAAAGGCGGGACAGCTCGCCCTCGATGCCGCGCAATGCGCCCTGATGCAACGGACCTTCTCCGAATTTGCGTTCCACGTCATGGGACTCGATGGAGAGGGCATGCCGGACACCGCTGCGGCGGGGGGCGACAACGCCTTGACGCCCCAGCTGCTGGACCTGCTCGTGCAATTGCGCAGCGATGCCAAAACCAGCAAGGATTGGGGAACAGCGGACGCCATCCGCAACGCGCTCAGCGAATTGGGCATCACCATTCAAGACAGCAAAGACGGCAGCACATGGAACATCGAATGATGCCACGTCACCTGCTCGGTTGGGCGCTCGCCGCGACCTGCCTTTGGATGGCTCCGGGATGCGGAACGGAAAGCGATCAAGCCCCCCGCTATGACGTGGATTTCGAACGGCCGGACGACCGGGCGGAGGCCGCTGTTGATGCCGTGACCCCACCGGAATTCAACGCGGATTCAGCCTACGCCTACGTGGCCCGTCAAGTCGCCTTCGGACCCCGGGTGCCGAACACGCCGGAGCACGCCGCGTGCGGGGCTTGGCTCGCTGACGAGCTCGGTCGCCACGGCGCCGACGTGACGGTGCAAGCAGGCCGGGTGCGCGCCTACGACGGCACCGTGCTCGACATCCAAAACATCGTTGGTTCATTTCAACCTGAATTGAAATCACGGATCCTGTTGTACGCGCATTGGGATACACGGCCTTACGCCGACAAGGACACGCTCCGGCAACGCGAACCCATCGACGGGGCCGACGACGGGGCCTCAGGGGTCGGGGTGCTGCTGGAAATCGCGCGCCATTTGGGGACGGCCGATTTGGGAGTCGGAGTGGACATCATGTTCTTCGATGCCGAGGACTACGGAGCGCCCGAATGGGCGCCGGCCGGGCAGAACAGCCATTTGACGTGGTGCTTGGGAAGCCAGTTTTGGGCCAACGAACCCCACGTATTCGGCTACCAAGCGAAATACGGCATCCTCCTCGACATGGTGGGCGCGCGCGACGCCCGTTTCAACATGGAAGGAACCTCGATGGCCTTTGCTCCCGCCCTTGTAAAACGCATCTGGTCGACCGCCGGCACCCTAGGCCACGGCGAGTTGTTCACCACGGAAGTGACGCCCCAAACCATCGATGACAACCTGTTCGTCAGCCAATTCGCGGGCATCCCCAGTGCCAACATCGTGCACTACCGCATGCGCGTGTTGCCCATGGGCTACGGTCCCCACCACCACACCCACGCGGACAACCTCGACATCATTGAGCCCGCAACGCTCGGGGCCGTCGGGGAGGTGGTGATGCACTTGGTGTGGAACGACTGATCGCCGAACAGTTTTCAACCGACGCCGGCCGATAACCCATGGCGGTGGCACGTTGCACCCTGCCGTTTCGTTGGTAGGTTTCGACCACCATGCAACTAGGTACTGCACACGTCTTCTGCTTTCGCAGGTGGCGTTTCCATGGGCTGATATGGCTCACTGCGTTGATCGCCTCCCCTTTGATGGGCCAAAACGGCATTGTCATTCAAGGGAATACCGGCGTCGAACGCGATGAAATGGAAGCGCCCCGTCCCATCCAGGACGTCTGGAGCGTCGAGGCCGAACGCATGCAAGCGCACGGCGACTCCCTCCTGATGCAGAACAAGTCCCTCGCCGCCCTGAGCATGTACCGGGCGGTCGAGAAACGGACCTACCAGCCGTGCCAACTCGCCCAGTCATATCGAGGCATTGCCCAAGTGCATGCGCAGAACATGCACATCGAAGACGCCCGGGTGGCGGTGGAGCTGGCCGAGTCGTACATGGCGACGTGCAACGACGAAATGCGCTTGCAACTCGTGCTGGATTTGGCGGAAGTCCACTTGCATTTGGGCCAAGACGAATCCGCGGAGCGACTCGTTCAAAATGAACTGAAACTGCACCCGAAGCATCCCGAATTGCGGGCGCTGCTCGTGCGGATCGTCATCATCCAAGGGGACTGGTACGCGGCGGGCGAAGCGGTGGATGCCATGTACGAAACCATCGAGCAAGATGGCGTCACCGATCAAAACTGGGCCTGGCTGCACACGATGCAAGCCCAAAGCCACATCAAAAACCACCTCGCCTTTCCGGATTCCCTTCAGCGCGCCTTCCTCGTGGCCATTGCTCCCCTCCCCCGGGAGCAGCGCACGAAGCACCGCGAAGCGGTCCTGCGGGTGCTGCAAAGCGAGTCCCTCCTCACGTTTGAGGCACTCGAATGGGCGAAAGACCTCCGGGATGAAATTCCACGCACCGCGCATGAACCCTACACCTTGGCCTCGCTCGAAGTGGCGAAATGCGCCTTGCGTGCGGCGTCTCCGAGTTTGGCCATGCTGGCGTACCACGACGCCTTGACGGCGGCCGAGCGTTCGAACAACAAGTGGCTGCTGGCTGAAGCCCTCCGCCAAAGCGCTGAATTCCAAGTCTTCCAGCACGACCACCAAGCTGCGCTGGCCACGTACCGCGCACTCGACAGCGTGAACATCGCCATCGCGCAGGCCTATGCCGATCAGAACAACCGCCCGGTGAAACATTTCCGGGAACACACCTTTGATCAGCCCGACCTGTTCGATCAGGCCTTGCTCTACGAACACGCGGCTGCACCCAATTATGGGGCATGGCCGTGGGTGGTGGCGTTGCTGGTTTTGGGCATGCTAACCCTGTCGTTGCACAACCGCGAAATGCGGAAGAGCTTGCGAACGGAAAGGAACCGCATCATCCGGTTGAGGGCCTTGATTCCAGTGGGCAAACTCGCCCAGCAGGAAAAGCCGCACACGCGCGTGGGGGGTGCTGAAGCTGCAGGAGAGACGCACTGGGCATTCCATCCCGGATTGGCCGATGAGAGCCACCCGGAGTACCAAAGCATCGCCACCTTCTTGAAGCAGCTCGATGCGGAATTGGCCTACCCCATCACCTGGGACGTGCCCGGGCATGTGAACTTGGTGGTCAACGAAGATGTCCAAAGCACGTTGCGCACCCTGCTCCGCCAATTCAAGGAATGGGGCGAAGGCGCTAGCCCCATCGACGTCAAGGTCGAGCAAAACGAGCTCGAGTGGAAATTCAGCGTGACCTCCGATCACACCCGCACTAGCCGTGAAATGAGCAGCCTATTCGCCGGCAAGGACGCTCCCCAATCGGGGTGGAAAGGGCTCTACGGCCAGCTGCAGAAGCTCGCAGCACGGGTGGTTGTGGAACGGCTGAGCGGAAAGCGCGAACGCCTGACCATCACCTTGCCGTTGGGCCACGTTTGAGTGCCGCTTAAGCCTCCCCAGCGAATTGCTCGAGGAAGCGCAGATCGTTTTCGAAAAAGGCGCGCAAGTCACCGATTTGGTAGCGCAGCATGGTAATCCGTTCGATGCCCATGCCAAATGCGAACCCGCTGTATTTGGTTGAATCGATGCCCGAAGCTTCAAGCACGGCGGGATCGACCATGCCGCATCCCAAGATTTCCAGCCAACCGGTGCCCTTCGTGATGCGCTTGTCCACCTCCGTCTTCAATCCCCAATACACGTCGACCTCAGCAGACGGTTCGGTGAACGGGAAGTATGACGGGCGCAAGCGGATGCGGGTGTCCGGGCCGAAGAAGGCCTGTGCGAATTGGAGCAGCGTTTGCTTCAAATCCGCAAACGACACGCCTTCGTCGATGTAGAGGCCTTCGATTTGGTGGAACATGCAATGGGCGCGGGCCGAAATGGCCTCGTTCCGGAAAACCCGGCCGGGCATGATGAGGCGCATCGGCGGTTCGTGCGCCTCCATTTCACGCACCTGCACCGATGAGGTGTGCGTCCGCAGGAGCCAATCGGGGTCACGGCCCACAAAGAACGTGTCTTGCATGTCGCGCGCAGGGTGCTCAGGCGGGAAGTTCAATCCGCTGAACACGTGCCAATCGTCCTCGATTTCAGGGCCTTCCGACACAGCGAATCCGAGGCGTTCGAAGATGCCAACGATTTCCCGGCGGACGACCGCCAGGGGGTGGTGCGTGCCAACGGGGATGCCGCCGGCAGGCCGTGTGGCATCGCCCCAAGCTGGAAGTTCCACGGAGGGCCCAGCGGCCGACGCGGCGGCCACCCGCTCTTCGATGCGGGTTTTGAGGGCGTTGAGGGCTTGGCCAACTTCGCGCTTCTCCGGGCCGGGGACGTCTTTGAATTGGGCGAGGAGATCTTTCATTTGGCCTTTGCGGCCCAACCACGCCACGCGGAACGCTTCAATCGCTTCGGGGGTCGCCAATTCCGCCGCATCCACTTCGGCGCGCAAGGCATTCAATTGATCGATCATCAGTTCAGCATCTTTACGCTCATGACCACATCCTCCACGGGCCGGTCGCCTGGACGGGTTGGCACCGATGCGATGCTGTCGATGACGTCCAGGCCATCGATGACGTAACCGAATACGGTGTACTCCATGTCGAGGAAGGGCGTGCCACCGAGCGAATCGTAGCGCGCGAGGGCCTCATCCGAGTACTTGAAGTTTGCTCCGGGGTTTTTCCGGTTGATGGTCGCTTCGAAGTTCAAGAGTTGCGAAGCGGTGGTGCGCTTGCCGTCAACGAGGTAGAACTGGCTGCCGCTCGAAGCCCGAGCGGGATTGACCGCATCGCCTTGCCGAGCGGCAGCAAGGGCACCTTTGAAGTGCAGGTGATCGGCGCGGAACTCACCGGGAACGGTGTAACCGGGGCCGCCGTTGCCCAAGCGCGCGGTGGGTGCAGCTCCCCGGCTGTTCGGGTCCCCGCCTTGCACCATGAAGCCGTCGATGACGCGGTGGAACAGCAAGCTGTCGTAGAAGCCTTCGGTCGCGAGCTTGGCGAAGTTGTCGCGGTGCTGCGGGGTGGAATCTGAAAGCTGGACGATCATGTCGCCGAACCGGGTCGAGATTTGGGCCAAACGCGGGCCACCTTCCAACGCCACCACGCCCGCAGGCACCGATGGACGCGAACATTGCGAGGCGGAAAGCAGCACCAAAGCGAGGCCTGTGCAACCCAAGAGCGTCAAAGAGCGTTTCAAATTCATCATTTTATCGGATATTTGGACCGGAGTCAGTCTGCAAATTTAGAATCGGATATGCGAAAGAACCACATCTATGCCCTGCTCGTTGCCCTCATCGGCACCATCGGCTTGACCGGATGCTACGAAGTTGAGGAAACGATTGCCAATGTGATTGTGCTGAATGAGCTCGGCGCGCCTGTGCAAGGGGCCACAGTCCGGTTGTACGCGTTCGGTTCGGTGGACCAAGATTTCGTCGGCGAACCCCGGTTCGACACCACCGCCGTTTCGAATGCAGCCGGAATGGTGACGTTCAACTTCTCGGACTACTACGTCGCAGGCCAGGCCGGATTCGCCGTCCTCGACATCGAAGCGAGCAAAGCCGCTTTGTACGGAACGGGATTGATCAAAATCGAAGAGCAGACGCTCAGCGAGGCGACGGTATTCATCGAGTGATTCGGCCGACCGCCGAACAAAAAAAACGGGCGACCAGCAGGTTGGCCCGTTTTTTTATGCCCCTTCTCGAGCACCGTCGATCCAGGCTTGGAAATAATCGACCAGGGCCCGGCGCATCATCAGCTCTTGCTCCTCGCGGGAGGTGGCGGTGATTTCCTGGATTTGGCGAAAATGCGGCCATCCGTCCTCGTCTGTGCCCAGCTCCTCGTAATAACCGAACGGAATGAGCAATGTGCAAACGCCGACGTGCATGATGTCCACCTTCGTGTCCTTCTTGAAGCGGCCGTAGCCCTGCCCGCATTCCTGCAAGCCGACGGCAAAAATCATCGAAGTCAAATCCGGCTGCTCACCGAACCGCTCTTCCATCAGCTTCAAGAGCAGCTGCCAATCCCGTTCAAATGCGTAATCCATTGCTCGCCGTGTATGAAAAGACCCGAAGCGGTGGCTCCGGGTCTTGATTCTTGTGTCGGGATGACTGGACTTGAACCAGCGACCACACGTCCCCCAGACGCGTACTCTACCAACTGAGCTACATCCCGATGCTCGGTCGTCGGAGGCTCAATACCTCCGATTTGGGACGGCGAAGTTAACTCAATTTTCGCGAATCGCTGCGCTTTTTTTGCGGCCACAAACTCCCCCGTGCGAATCCCGGTCGTCCTGCTACCTTTGCAGACCACATTGCGGAATCCATGAACATTTCATATCGCTGGCTGAAGGAGGTGATGGACGTCGATCTCCCTGCCGATCAAGTTGCTGCTGTGTTGACTGCCACGGGGTTGGAAGTTGAAGGCGTTGAAGAAGTTGAAGATGTGCCCGGCGGCTTGCGCGGCCTGGTAGTGGGCCAAATCCTGTCCGCCGAACGCCACCCCGACGCCGACCGCCTCCAAGTCTGCAGCGTCGACATCGGGGCAGACGCGCCCCTCGGCATCGTTTGCGGTGCGGCCAACGCCCGAGCGGGACTCACGGTCGTCGTGGCCACCGTTGGTGCCACCCTCCACCCCATCGAAGGCGACCCGTTCACCATCAAGAAGGGCAAGATCCGTGGCCAAGTGTCCATGGGCATGATTTGCGCCGAGGACGAAATCGGTGTGGGCTCCTCGCACGACGGCATCATCGAGTTGCCCGACACGTGGGCGCCGGGCACCCCCGCCGCCGAGGTCTACGGTGTGGGCAGCGACCACGTGTTCACCATCGGTTTGACGCCGAACCGCACGGACGGCATGAGCCACCTCGGGGTGGCCCGGGACTTGCGTGCCGGCTTGCTCCACGGCACCGTGGAAGGCATTGAGGCGCAGGGGTTGGAATTGAACGTGCCCGCAGGCCCCGCACTCGAGGCGGCTGGCGCGCACCCGAAAGTGGCCCTGAGCGTGGAAGCACCGGACGGAGCACCGCGCTACTTGGGCCTGGTCATCGAGGGCGTGCAGGTCGGGGACGCCCCGAAGGAAGTGCGCCAGCGGCTCGAGGCCATCGGCGTGGGCAGCATCAACAACGTGGTGGATGCGACGAATTGGGTGCTGCACGAGTTGGGCACGCCGCTGCATGCCTTTGATTTGGACCAAATGCGGGGTGCCCAGGTCGTGGTGCGGCGCGCCCGGGCCGGCGAACAGCTCACCACCCTCGACGGGGTGGAGCGCACCCTCGACCCGGCCGACCTCGTCATCGCCGACGCCGAAGGGCCGCGGTGTCTAGCCGGGGTGTTCGGCGGGGCCGAGAGCGGCGTGTCGGAAGGCACGACCCGTGTGTTCCTCGAGTCGGCCTGGTTCGAACCGGTGAGCGTGCGGAAGACCGCCAAACGGCACGGGCTTTCCACGGACGCCTCGTTCCGCTTCGAGCGGGGCGTGGACCCGGCGTCAACCCACCGGGCCATGGAGCGGGCGGCGGCGCTGATCTGCGCATGGAGTGGCGGGCAGGTCGTGGGCGGCTACGTGCACGCAGAGGGAACTGGGCTGCCGGGCGACGCTGAAGTCGTGCTGGAATGGGCAGCGCTGGACGGGCTCATCGGCATGGCGATTGAACGCGATCGGGTGCGCTCGATCCTCGCCTCGCTCGACATCCGCATCACGGCAGAAAACGCCGAGGGACTGACGCTGCAAGTGCCGGCTTACCGCAGCGACGTGCTGCGGCCGGCGGACGTCATCGAGGAGGTGCTGCGCATCCACGGCTTCGACCACGTGCCGCTGCCGAAGCGCATGTCCAGCACAGCCGAAATTGCCCGTGGCATCGACCGCGAAACGCCCCGCAACCGCATCGCCCACACGCTCGTGAGCCGCGGGTTCCACGAGGTGATGAACAACTCGCTCACGCGCAAGGCCTATGCGGAGGAGCTGCACGCGGAGACAGGGGATGCGGCGTTGATGCCCGGAGAAGGGATTGCGATTTTGAACCCGCTGAGCCAGGATTTGGGCGTGATGCGCCAAACCCTGCTCCTGCAAGGGCTGGAGAACATTGCCCGCAACCGCAACGTGCAGCGGAAGGACATGCGGCTGTTTGAACTGGGGCGGACCTATGCGCAACGGGAGGGCTTCGAGGAAACCGAGTGGCTGGCCCTGTGGGTGGTCGGCCGGAAGGCGCCGGAGGGGTGGAACAACGGCAAGGAGGATGCGGATTTCTTTGCCCTGCGCGGGGAATTGGAGGCGGTGTTTGACGCGCTCGGGGTGGCCGATGCGCTCACGATGGAGCGGGGTGCCGAGGGGCTGCTCGTCGGTGGGGTGCACTGGACGTTGAATGGCCAAACCATCGGGCGGGCCGGGGCGCTGCATCCAGCCGCGTTGCGTGCGACGGACGTGGATGCGCCAGTGTACGCCGCTGAGGTGCAGCTCGAGCCGTTGATGCGCTGGGTGGCGGGGCGGAGGATCAAGGCGGAGGAGTTGCCGAAGTTTCCGGCGGTGCGTCGGGATTTGGCCTTTGTCATCGACCGCGAAGTGGCCTTCAGCGACATCGCAGACATCGCCCGCAAGACCGAGCGTAAATTGCTGCGCGACGTCCAGCTCTTCGACGTCTACGAAGGCGATAAATTGCCCGCGGACAAGCTGAGCTACGCCATCTCGCTGCGGCTGCAAGATCCGAACAAGACCTTGACGGACAAGCAAATTGACAAGACCGTGGACCGAATCCGTCAAGCCATCGAACAAGCCACCGGGGCACAACTTCGCTGAGTTTTGAGCAAGCCATTTCACGAACCGCCCATCCAAAGCCGCCACTTGGGATACGGCCTCGCCCTCCCGTGGGTCGCGGCCGGCGTCACCCGGTTTCACCGCACGGTAGAGGCCGATGGGCTCGAGCACGTGCCCGCACCGGGCACCCCGACCATCATCGTCGCGAACCACCAAAACGGGCTGATGGACCCCTTGGTCCTCTGCACGCTGTTGCCGCACCACCAAATCCATTGGCTGACCCGTTCCGACATCTTTTACAACCCTGTCGTTCGGTTCTTCCTGTTCAGCTTCAACATGCTGCCGATTTTCCGTCGACGCGATCGGTTGGCCGACATCGGCGAGCGCAACCAGCGGATTTTCGAAATCTGCGTGGAGCGGTTGAACCTCGGGGCGGTCATCGGCCTGTTTCCCGAGGGGAATCACCACGGCGAGCGGTCCTTGCGGCCCTTGAAGCGCGGGGTCATCGACATGTTGAATTTGGCCCAAACCACGCACGCCAACCTCGCCGAGAACACCGTCCTGCTTCCGGTCGGCCTGGACTACGAGGATTACGGCACACTCCGGCGCCGGCTGCGCTACCGCATCGGCGCCCCCATCGACTGGAAATCGCTGCGCGACCCCGAAACCGGGCAGCTTCCCGCGAACAACACCAGCCGCGCCATCACCGCGGCCTTGAAGGAACTCATGGTCGACGTGCAGCCGGCGAAGCAATACCCTTCCCTCCTGCCTTACGTGCAGGCGCTGCGCACCACGGAGGTCGGGCCGGATGCGTGGCCCGAAGTGCGCGGGCGCATCGAGCGCCTCGGCCAATTGCCGGCCGAAGCCCTCGCCCGCATCGAAGCGGCATGGGCGGCAGCGGCAGCGGCCGGAGTGGGCCGCGACGTGCGCCCCGAGGACCTCGGCCGAACCGCTGAAAACGCGCGGCGGGGCGGGCACTGGACGGCTGTGGTTGCACCGGTCATCCTCGCACTGAACGCCTTCAACATCGGCCTTTCCGCCCTCCTCCAAGCCCAAGCGAAACAGCGCGTGAAGGACGTTTGCTTCGTCAGCACGTTCAAAACCGCGGCGGGCATGGCGGCCTTCCCCATCCTTTGGGCCATCGTGGCAGGACTCGTGGCCGGTTTGGCCCCGGTGGCTGCGCTGGGCGCGGGGTGGACGTTCGTTTTCCTTTTGGCCGGACAAACCATCGCAAGCCGGCTCGGCGTGTGGTGGTGGGGGCACCGGCTTGATGCGCGCGGCCGCCGGGCTGCAGCGCGATTCTGGCGGGATGAGGAGAAGGCCGGGATTTGGGCTAACTACGTGAACACCATCGAATCAACCACCGCATGAGTCAAGCAGGCTACCGCATCCAAGGCATGCAGCACATCGGCATCGCCATCACCGACATGGACCGGAC
>JALQTD010000350.1 GCA_023264155.1 Flavobacteriales bacterium
ACCGTGCATACCGTAACGCCATTTTCCATTTGAACACTTATAGCACGGCATCTGGTTTCTCCGGTTTAGGGTCTTGAGGAGGCTTCTTAAAGATAGCATCCCAGTTATTTTGAAAAGTTTGGTGATCTACGTCCATAGGTCTAGGACTGTCACCTTTACCACCATCACTCATATTTTATCCTTTGGCGGAAGCGGAGGGATTCGAACCCATCGGAACCATTTCTGATTCGCTAGTTTTCAAGACTAGTGCAATAAACCGGACTCTGCCACGCTTCCTTAACTGGTACGCCCCGAGGAACTCGAATCCCCAACCGCTTCGTTCGTAGCGAAGTGCTCTTTCCAGTTGAGCTAGGGGCGTGTATTATTTGGTGCCGATAACTAGAATCGAACTAGTCACACACGGATTTTCAATCCGCTGCTCTACCAACTGAGCTATATCGGCTTGGGGTGACCGCTGAGATTTGAACTCAGTCTGCCAGGGCCACAACCTAGGGTGCTTCCATTACACCACGGCCACAGATTAAATTACTTCAGAATAGTAAATTGTTGCTGAAGCAGTACCATTTAAAGACTTTGTAGCAAATACTAAAATATCGCCAGGATTTACATTAAATGGTGAATTTTGAGATTCATTTTTAATTGTGGACTTATCACCGCTACGAGCAAATTCAGATAGTACTACCATTCCATTTGATTTGTCTATTTGGAAAGCATTATCTAATGCAGAACCATATCCACCGACCAAGCGCTGTACTCTAGAGTCTGGTACGGTATCCCAGGTAAGTGCCTCTAGATTAGGTGCTACGGTATCTCTAAAGTAAAAGACTCGTGCCAAGTATTCTTTTGAACAGTATGTATTCAACATATCCATAATTAAATT
>JALQTD010000351.1 GCA_023264155.1 Flavobacteriales bacterium
GTTCACGCGCCAAAGTTGCGAACATCTTGTCTTTTCGTGACATCCCTCATTCCCCCCGCTTTACGTTGAATGGAGGCGAGCCATTGGCCTGCGGAATAGTCCCCCATGTCTACCGGGCTATGCCCGCACTCCATCGGATTGGAGTGTCCGTCCATATTTTCTCCGCAGCAACACACGCCTGCGCTTACTTCGCAGTTGGCGAAGATGCCATGCGCGCTATCCACAAGACTGCGCAGCCGCTCGTTCTCATCTTTCAGCCGCGCCACCTCTGCATCTGCCGCATCGGCGCGGGCGGTCTGCGCGTCACGCTCGGCGGCGCATTTCGCACCAGCCTCAACCAGCTTTTCGATCATGGCATGCAGTCGTTCATCATTACGACGCAACCGCTCCACCGCCTCTTTGATCGTGTCGATAGTCATGTCTTTCCCTCCTATGAAAAGAACCTGCCATATTTCTACGGCAGGCCTGTGGTCGTGTCAAGCTGAAATATCAACGATCTCGCAACTGCCGCCACTACACGCAAGCGTTTGGCTGCCGATTGTCGCATCATCGGTTTCGTAAAACCGCAAATCCGTCCAATCGATCACTTCCGGCATTTTCGCAAGCATCGCTTCGTATTCTTCCTGAGTGCATTCCTGATAAGGGGCTTGCTTATAGCTATGGTCAGAATAAGGAAGGAAGCTGATGCCGCTAACCTCATCAAAGTGTCTGAATACCCAAGCGCCAACGTCTAGCCATTCATTATCTCGCACCGTCACAGTTACGCTAGGCTTATGCTCACACCAGTTGCGTTGATATGTCAGCCACAATTCAAGCTGTTCAATCGCCGTCATGTCATTGCGCGTGATAGCTCCGTCTGGCGCTTTTTGCGGAAAGCTGA
>JALQTD010000352.1 GCA_023264155.1 Flavobacteriales bacterium
CGAGTAATCGACCATGCTGATCCTGTCCGATTTCTTCTCACCCGAGGACTTGCGCGCCGTGCTCGGTGTAGCCACCGAGGAACTTGAGGACGGCACACTTGATCTGGAGCTGTACCCGAGGCATCTGGAGATAGAGCTGGCACAGATCGGACAGAATCTTGCCACTGACTTTGCCGCGGCGTCCGTCGCCGCCTCCCCTACAGCAGCTGATCTGCAGCTGATCGCTCTGACCAAGCAGTTTTCACTGTACTGCGTGGCCGCGCTGGTGGCAGAGTCGATGCCTAACTTTTCGCCGCGCAACATAAGCGACGGTAAGGGTGGATTCATTAGGCACTCCGACAGTTACAAGGAAGTGCTGGCAAGGGTTGGCAACCGTCTGCAGCAGGCGAGCGAACGGCTGAAAACGGCCTACACCGCTTACGTTGGCTCGTCGGCTACAGTCGTACTGCCAACTTTCCTGGCTGTGTCCACTCCAAGTTACGACCCTGTGACCGGTGAATAATGCGCTTCCATAGTGTAGCCAGTTTTTTCGACCGAACGGCGATCCGCGACGCCTATACCAAAGTGTCGCTTGGCGAAGGCCAGCTCGATCTGTTCGACGATTCGAAACGCGACGGTGTAACGGTGCTGCGGCGGGTACTATCCACAAAGGCCGGGTGGAACCCGCCGCTGCGCGGTGTCGTAGAGCTTGCCGGGGCCAGCTGGATACTGGGTAACGCTTATCCGGATCAGTTCTACGGTGTCACAGTGCGCAAACGTTACATCCTGCACCGCTCAGAAGGTCTCTGCCAATTCCTGACGGGCAACGAGCTGCTGACAACCGGCGCCGCGGGTATTCGTGCGCATGCTTCCAGGGTCTGGGTGAAG
>JALQTD010000353.1 GCA_023264155.1 Flavobacteriales bacterium
GGTGTCGAAGGTGGCCTCAGCCCACGGGTTCATCTTCTCGTTGGCATCACCTGGCAGGTAGCCCAGGTCCTGACCGCCCACGGCATAGAGCGGACGGAACACCATGATTTTGCGGTGAAGTTGGCGCTCCAGAACAGCCTCGAGACCAGCACACAAAGCCAGAGCTGACTTTCCGGTTCCAGCCCGTCCACCAAGAGAAACGATTCCCACTGTGGGGTCCAGAAGGACATCAATAGCGAGTCTCTGCTCAGCGGAGCGGCCATTCAACCCAAAGAGGTCCCGATCTCCGCGCACCAGAGAGATCACGCCTGGTGAGGTCACACGCCCCAGTGCTGAGCCGCGCTCAGAGGAAATGACGAGGGAGGTGTTGACCGGCATGTCCTTGACGCTCTTCGACTTGATGCTCTCAGCGTCATAGAGCTCTGCCATCTCTTCAGCACCCATGGCGACCTCAGCAATGCCGGTCCAGCCAGACTCTGGCGCAAGCTCAGCCCGATATTCTTCGGCAGCGAGACCGACAGAGGCTGCCTTCACACGCATGGGCAAGTCTTTCGACACCACGGTGACGGACAGACCCTCATTGGAGAGGTTTAGGGCAACCGAAAGAATCCTCGAGTCGTTATCGCCGAGTTGAAGACCACTGGGCAACACCGACTGGTTGGAGTGGTTGAGTTCAACGCGGAGAGATCCACCCTCCCCCACAGCAATAGGGAAATCAAGGCGCTCGTGCTTAGAGCGAAGCTCATCGAGGTTCCGCAGTGCTTGTCTCGCGAAATAGCCGATTTCTGGGTCGTGGCGCTTCTTCTCGAGCTCTGAAATTACCACAACCGGAAGGACGACCTGGTGTTCCGCGAAAC
>JALQTD010000354.1 GCA_023264155.1 Flavobacteriales bacterium
ATTATGTCAAAGTGAACGGTAGAGCGCTAACATGGCTGCCTGTTGAGGTTGTCGCGGATATTGAGCCGCCAGCAGGTGCAATGCCTAAGTCGCTTGGCTTGTTATCTCCAATTGCAACCGCCTGCCTTGAACGTTACCGCGTCAGCGCTGACTACAAAGAGACGATTAAGAATATCTGCCCTACAAGCTATACAGCTGGATGGACTGACCAAGGCTGGGAGCAATTCCAACTGATGAACCAAGGTCGTGATTACATCGCATTTGGCGCAAGAGCCATGAATAACCTACCGCTTGGCGTTGAGATGGGAACTCTAAACCCATCAATCACGCTTGAAGGATTCGAGCGCTACTTTGAATCGAACAAGCAGAAGATTATTGGCCTGGGCGGTGTTTGGCCGTCTGGTGATGGTCAATCAACCAAGACCGCGACGCAATCAGAGAATGAAGCCAGCGAGGTGACTAGCCGACTTGTAACGTTGGCAGATAACCTGGAGGCGTCATTCCGGCGCGTCGTTGCTTACTGCGGCATGTTTGAAGGATTATGGCCGCAAGATGCAATTGAACAGCAGCTTGACAACATCATGATTGAACTGCCAAGTGAATTTGCGCGGGCTAAGCTGACGCCACAAGAGCAGAAGGAAATTCGAGACAACTACACTTCCGGATTGTATTCGCGCAATGAAGCTGTGCGCTTGTTGGTGCGTGGTGGCGTGACCGTTTCAGATGTTGAGACTATTCTGGCAGAGCAGGAAGAATCTGCTGGTTTGACCAGCTCGGTATAAAGGTTTATTATTTACAATAGCGCTGCATTGTATGCAGTAGGATGAAACTAAAGCAGGGTTGTACCTAT
>JALQTD010000355.1 GCA_023264155.1 Flavobacteriales bacterium
CAAAGTGCCGCGCACAGAGAAAACCTGCCCAGTATGTAGCACTAAGTTTCATGCAGAGGCTAGAAAAACTAGAGAGCAGATAACCTGTTCTAGGGCCTGTTCTAATACCTACTTTAGAACAAAAGACTCTATAAGTTTATCAAATTATAGATCTAAAGCCCTGGAAGTGTATGGGGCTAAGTGCTCTGTATGTGGATACTCAGACAATATATTAGCAATAGAGGTACATCACATTGATCGTAATAGGAATAACAATGATATATGTAACTTAAAAGTTATGTGTTGCAACTGTCATGCTATTGAACATAGAACTAAGGAAACGATAGGATAGCACAATATGATGTGGCCGTGGTGTAATGGTAGCACCCTAGGTTGTGGCCCTGGCAGCTTGAGTTCAAATCTCAACGGTCACCCCAAGCCGATATAGCTCAGTTGGTAGAGCAACGGACTGAAAATCCGTGTGTGACTAGTTCGATTCTAGTTATCGGCACCAAAACAATATACGCCCCTAGCTCAACTGGAAAGAGCAACACGCTACGAACGTGTAGGTTGGGGATTCGAGTTCCTCGGGGCGTACCAAATAACAAGGAAGCATGGCAGAGTCCGGTTTAACGCACTAGTCTTGAAAACTAGAGGATCAGAAATGGTTCCGTGGGTTCGAATCCCACTGCTTCCTCCAAAGGATTTATTATGAGCGATGACGGTAAAGGCGATAATCCTAGACCTATGGATGTAGATCGCCAAACATTTGAAAACAACTGGGATGCTATATTTAAAAAGCCCCCACAAGACCCTAAACCAGAACAACTAGAAAATCACACTTGATTGAACAACTAACTC
>JALQTD010000356.1 GCA_023264155.1 Flavobacteriales bacterium
GTCCAAGCCATGCTCTCTTATTAATAACCAACTATCTGAAAAATTAATTTTGATGCGCTCAATCAACACATCTATTTTTTCCTCATCATCAGATGGAAGATAATCTATTAAAACCTCTTTTTCAGCTTGCGATATAGTTAAATCAATTTCTATGCCTTGAGCAATTTCTAAAATATATGACCCTTTGTATGCAGAGCCAGGAAAATTATCATCATCAAAGCATTCTAATTTTCTTAAAAAAATGCTGCATGCCAGAATATCAATCTGCCTTCCAGCATCGTTTACATAATATTCTCTAGAGACTTCATGACCTAATCGTTGCAAGATTCTGCCGATGGCGTCCCCATAGGCTGCTCCCCGACCATGACCAACATGCAATGGGCCAGTTGGATTGGCTGAAACAAATTCTATTTGTATTTTTTCATTGGATGCATGGGAAGAATTAGCAAAAGAATTTGGATTTTTGTGGGCATCATCAAGTTGATTTAAAAATGCTTCCCGAGTTAAAAATATATTTACAAAACCAGGACCCGCTAATTCCACCTTTGCAATTTCAGGCTGCTTCTCTAGCTTAGGTATTAATGCTAAAGCTATGTCGCGAGGATTTTTCTTCGCAAGATTAGATGCAACCAAACATAGATTTGTTGTCCAGTGACCCTTTTGTAGAGAATCTGTAAGAGTGAGTTTATGCTTGCTTAATAATGCTTTTCTTTGATCAGCATGAAGAGATAACTCATTATCAATAAAATCACTTAACGAAGATGAAATTTGGTTATACAAAGTCTATACTCGCCCCGAATACTCGCCAGATCTTGTATCAACTTTAATTTTTTCTCCC
>JALQTD010000357.1 GCA_023264155.1 Flavobacteriales bacterium
CAGCTCGGACCCCATGGCATGGAAGAAAGCACCAGTGGAGATTTCGACTACGGCCATTCCCCAGGGGCCTTTTTTGGCCGGGTATAGGGCGGCGAGGTAATTGTGTTCCTTGCCGGCGAGTAGGTCGTTGTTCAGGTTGATGCCCGGGGTGATCATGTCGGTCACGCCACGCTTGACCAAGCCCTTGACGGTCTTTGGATCTTCGAGTTGCTCGACGATGGCGACGCGGTGGCCAGCCTTGACCAGCTTGGGCAAATACGTTTGCAAAGCGTGGTGAGGGAATCCGGCAAGTGCTACCTCCGAGGCCGAGCCGTTGGAGCGTTTGGTCAGGATGATGTCGAGTGTTTTCGCGGCTTTTTCCGCATCGCTGCCAAAGGTTTCGTAGAAATCCCCCACGCGAAACAGAAGCATGGCTTCCGGATGCTTGGTTTTGATTTCATCGTACTGACGCATCATTGGCGTCTTTTTTCCCGAGGCAGATTTCCCCATTTACACTTACTTTGTCATTGAGAAGCGGCAAAATGTCGCAGACTTCAAAAGTAAGCGCTTCAGAGAGATGAGAAAACTTCGCAACAATGAATTGGGCAGATTATCTACCGAAGATTTTAAAAATTCGGAAAAAACACCCCTGATCATTGTCGCCGACAACGTGCGCAGCTTCCACAATGTGGGGAGTTTGTTCCGCACGGCCGATTGTTTTCGCGCCGCGCACATTTATTTGTGTGGCTTGACTCCTACCCCGGGTTCGGCGGATATGCAAAAGACAGCGCTCGGTGCGACGGACAGCATGGATTGGACGCAAGTGGAACACACGCTGGATTG
>JALQTD010000358.1 GCA_023264155.1 Flavobacteriales bacterium
TTTGTATGTGTTGCGACCGCTTGGGTGTCAATTGGTGGTGACCTTTTTGAAAGCGTGATAAAGCGACAAGCGGGTATGAAAGATAGCGGTAGCTTACTGCCGGGGCATGGTGGTGTGCTTGATCGCATCGATAGTTTGTTGGCCGCCGCGCCTGTGTTCCTCATTTTGGTTGCATTGGCGGGTGGCCTAAAGTGATTGGCATTAGCGTTTTAGGCTCTACCGGTTCAATCGGTATTAGCACGCTGGATGTGATTGCTCAGCATCCTGATCGTTATCGTGCTGTCGGCCTTGCTGCAAATACAGATGTGGAAGGGTTGTTTCAACAATGTGAACGTTTTCAGCCCACTGTGGTTGCAATGGCTGATCAAGCGAGTGCGGCTGAGTTGGCTGAGCGACTCGCGTCTATTGGCTCTTCTATTGAGGTGCTTGCTGGCGAGGCTGGTGTTATTGCGATCGCTGAGCTAACAGATGCTGAAATGGTAATGGCAGCGATTGTGGGTGCAGCAGGTTTAACGCCTACCTTGGCTGCGGTGCGTAAAGGTAAACGTATTTTGTTGGCTAACAAAGAATCGCTCGTTGTGGCGGGTGATTTGTTTATGCGCGAAGCCAAAGCTCATAAGGCATCGGTCTTGCCTATTGATAGTGAACACAATGCGGTTTTTCAGTGTATGCCACAGGATTTTGAGCAGGGCTTAGCAGCAAAGGGCGTCAAACGCATTTTATTGACTGCTTCTGGTGGGCCTTTCCGGACATGGACCAATGACCAGCTGCAATCGGTAACACCGGAGCAAGCGTGTGCCCACCCTAA
>JALQTD010000359.1 GCA_023264155.1 Flavobacteriales bacterium
CGCGAAGCGCGTCTCTTGGCTGAGCGCGATAAACTCACACAGATTAGTTTCCCAGCCAGTCTATCCAACGAGAACGCAGCGGAAGAAATCGCCTCTCAGACGTCGATTTTTGAAGCGCGCAAAGCATCGCGCGAAGGCAGCATCGAAGTGTTAGAGCAGCGCATCGGTCAGCTCGAGTCTAAGCTCGTTGGCTTGGCTGCGTTAAAGGACAGCAAGTTAGCGCTTGCTGCGTCGTTTGCCGATGAGCTCGACGACACCCGTGCGCTGCTCGACGAGGGCTTCTCGGACAAAGCGCGCCTGCGTCAGGTCGAGCGCAACCTCGCGAGCTACCAAGGCGAGGCGGCGGATCTGTCGGCGACGATTGCCTCGACCGAGGTGCAGATAGGCGAAACGCGCTTACAAATACTGCAATTAAATCGAGAATTCCAAAACGAAGTCGTAAACGAGCTTGGTGATGTACAAACGCGGCTCAAGGATGCAGAAGAACGCACCACGGCGCTGCGAGATATCGTGAGCCGTACTATTGTGCGCGCCCCTGTGGCGGGCGTTATCAACGGCATGCAGGTTCATACCGAGGGCGGCGTTATCGGCCCGGGCACAGTCATCGCCGAGATCGTACCGCTCACCGAAGAACTGATTCTCGAGGTACAGGTCTCGCCGCTCGATATCGACCGCGTCTATGAAGGGCAGGAAGCGATGATTCGTTTCTCGAGTTTCGGTAATCGCACGCCAACAATTTTTGGCACGTTGCTGAGCCTCTCCGCCGATTCCATCCAAGATCAGAACACTGGGCTT
>JALQTD010000035.1 GCA_023264155.1 Flavobacteriales bacterium
CCAACAACACGCCCAACGCAATGAGCACCACATCGAGGGAGACCTCGGGGTTGCGGAAACTGCCGTTGTCGCCCATCGTGGCCAACACGCGGTTCAATCCTTCAAGGGTTGCCACGCCAACCACCATGCCGGTCAGCCCGGATAAGGTGGTCAGGAATAGCGTTTCGCCGATGATTTGGCGCACCACGGTGGCCGGGGTGGCGCCGAGCGCCCGGCGGATGCCGATTTCTTGCGTGCGTTCCTTGACGGTGATGAGCATGATGTTCACAATGCCGATGGCGCCGGCGAACAGTGCTAGCCCGCCGAACACGAAGGAGATGATGCGAAAAGCGCCGAACACGGTTTCCATTTCCTCGAACTCCTCAGCCGTAGACCAATAACCGAAGGCCCGCTGGTCGTCGGGGTGCACGTGCAAACGGGTTTTGAGCAACCCCACGACTTCAGCAGCAGCGGAATCCGCGTGGTAGCGCTCGTCGATGAGCAAGCTGAGCCACCCGATTTGGTTGCCGTAGTGGAAGGCTTTGTTGAAGGTCGTGAACGGGGTGAAGATGCTCTGCTCGGACTCCTCGGCGTCCTCCCCTTTCAGCGGGGAGCCGTAAATGCCGACCACGGTGAAGAACACGCCGGAGATGTCGATTTGGCCGCCGATGACGGGCTCATCCGGGGCGAAGAGGAGCTCGGCCACGCGCTCGCCGATGACGGCCACCTTCCGGTATTCGTCGAGGTCGTTTTGGTTCAAGTAACGGCCTTCTCGGATGATGAGCGGCTCGAGTTCAATGAATTCCGGCACATCGCCGTAGACATTGAAGGCGCCTGTGCGCGTGCCCCGTGTGACGTTGTTCGCCCCTTGCCATCCCCCGAGCTGATTCCGCGGCGCCACCACCTGCATCGTGTTGCTGTTCGCCTTCAAAAACTCCGCGTCATCCAGCGTCATTTCCAGCCAGCGGCCGCGTTGGTACCCGTCATAGGGCAGGCTGGTGGATTGGGTCCACAGGTACATGGCATTGCGCACGAAGCGGCCCAAATCACTGGACACCCCCGCCTGCAAGCCATTCGACGCCCCCACCGTAATGATGATCATGAACACGCCCCATCCCACGCCCAACCCGCTCAGGAGCGTGCGAAACGGATTGGTGACGAACACCACGAGCAACTCCAGCCAGGTCTCGCGGTCGAACACGTTCATTCTGCCCGCAATGCTTCAACTGGCCGGATGCGCACCGCGCGCAAAGCGGGGCCCATTCCGCTGAAAACGCCCACCACCACGAGGAGCATGAGCGCCGTGATGGAGACCTGAAAGTTCACTTGCGGCGAATCGAAGTACTCGTGGTCCACCATCGGCGAAACCCACTCCAACAAGCCGATGCCCGCCGTCAATCCCGCGAGGCCCGCCACGAGCATGAGCGCGGTCGCCTCCTGCACGATCAATCCGATGATGGAACCGTTGGTCGCCCCGAGGGCCTTGCGCACCCCGATTTCCTTCGTGCGTTCCTTCACCACGATGGCCATGATGTTCGCCACCGAGACGGCGCCCGCAAGCAGGGTCATCAGGCCGATGCCCCAAATGAACAAGCGGATGCCCCCGAAAATGGCCACGAATTGCCCGAACATTTCGTTGTTGTTCGAAACGTGCAGGCCGCTGTTGTCATCGGGGTGGATCGCGAGCCGGTCCTTCAGCCACGTGGTCATGTCCTCGGTCATGCGCTGCGAGGCCTCCAGGCTGAGGTCGCCGGTGCTGTAGACCAAATGCCCGACCTCTTCTCCCCAGCCGAGCCGCTTTTGCATGGTCGTAAAGGGGACGTAGACCGCGTTGTTTTCCCAGCGTCCTCCGGCGTCCTTGAAGGTTCCGACGATGCGGTAATTGGATCCGAAGACCTGCAGTTCGGTGCCGATGGGGGTTTGGCCTTTGAACAAATCGCGCACCACATTCTCCCCGATGACGGCCACCTTGCGCAGCTCGGTCAAATCGCGCGGCGAAATGAAGCGGCCCGCCGTCAACTCCGTGCGCTCGAGCTCCTGGTAAATCGGGTCCACGCCGCGGAGCATGTACTCCCCCTGCTCGCTCCCTGCCGTCATGGTCACGCCCCACATCTGCAGCCGGCGGCTGGACGGTTGCGGCTCCTCGAGCACACCCGCCACACCCGCCGCGTCTCCCTCCTTCAGGGCGATCCGGCGATTCGGCTGCCGCCCGCGATACGGCAGGGTGGTCCTTCCCGGTCGGATCCACACGGAATTCGTAGCGTCGTCCGCGAATTGAGCCGTCACCCCGTTCTCGAGTCCGAAACCTAGCCCCTGCATCACCACGAGGATGAACATGCCCAAGGCGATGGACAGGCCGGTCAAGCCCGTCCGAAGCGGATTCGACAGCACCGTGTGGGCGATTTCCAACCAAGCGTCCCGATCAAACATGGGCGCCGTCGGTTTCCACCACGCCATCGCGCAACCGGATCGTCCGGCCGCACGCATCGGCGATTTCCTGCTCGTGCGTGACGATGACGATGGTTTTGCCCTGCCCGTGAATGCGCTGCAAAAGGGCCATGACTTCCTCGGATGTCACGGAATCGAGGGCGCCGGTGGGCTCGTCGGCCAGGATGACCTGCGGGTCGGTGATGAGGGCCCGGGCGATGGCGACGCGTTGCTTTTGGCCCCCGCTCATCTGCGCGGGCAAGTGGTGGGCCCAGTCCGCGAGTCCGACTTCATCGAGGTAGGCCAAAGCCCGCTCCTCCCGCTGCTTCCGCGGCACCTTTTGGTAATACAACGGCAAGGCCACGTTGTCCAAAGCGGACTTGAACCCGATCAGGTTGAAGCTCTGAAACACAAACCCCAAGAACTGGCTGCGGTACCGAGCCGCCTGCCGCTCCGACAGGCCGGACATGTCCACCTCGTTCAGCACGTAACTCCCCCCGTCGAAGCCATCGAGCAGGCCCAGCACGTTCAGCAGCGTGGACTTGCCCGATCCCGACGACCCCATGATGGCCACCAACTCGCCTGCCCGGATGTCGAGGTCAATGCCCTTCAACACCCGCAGGGATTGGCTTCCCGTCTGGTACGTTTTTTCAATTCCACGCAATGCAATCACGGCGCGAAGATAGGCGGGCAGCCCCCCGTCTGCGGCGCGATTAGCGCATTTTCACACCTTCCGCCCCGGCGCCGGCAAACAGCCAGTCCCGGGCGCCGAGCATCAACGGCTGCATGAAGGCGTCTTCGGTCAAGAACGGAACCACTTCGCGGAGGGATTGCTGCAGCGCCGCTAGCCGCGGAGCCATGCCGGCTGTGCCGCGCAAATCACATGCCTGTGCCGCGCACATCGCCTCGACGGCCAGCACTTGCTCCACGTTGTCGAGGATGCGCCACAGTTTCAGGGCCCCGTTCGCCCCCATGCTGACGTGATCTTCCTGGCCGTTGCTGCTATCGATGGTGTCGGCGGCGGCCGGCGTCGTCAGTTGCTTGTTTTGGGACACCAGGCTCGCAGCCGTGTATTGCGGGATCATGTAACCGCTGTTGAGCCCCGGGTTGGAGGCCAAAAACGGAGGCAGTCCCTGCCGGCCGCTCAGCAGCTTGAACACGCGCCGCTCACTGATGCTCGCCCACTCGTGCGCCGCAAGCGCCAGCGCCTCCATCTGCAAGGCCAACGGCTGGCCGTGGAAATTGCCGCCGCTGATGATTTCGCCCGTCTCGGGGAAGATCAGCGGGTTGTCCGTGACCGCGTTCATTTCGCGCTCGATGATGAGGCGGGCGGCGGCGACGGCATCGACCGAAGCGCCGTGGACTTGGGGAACGCAGCGGAACGAATAGGGGTCCTGCACTTGCGTGCGCGGCTCCTGCATTTGCTTGCTGCCCGCCAGCCAAGTGCGGACCCGCTCGGCGGAGGCGATGGCCCCGGTTTGGTGGCGCAGGGCATGCACGCCGGGAGCGAAAGCCTCGGAACGGCCGTGCCAGGCCTCGAGCGACCACGCGGCCACGGCGTCTGCGGCCGCCTCGATGCGGGAGAGGCGGGAGAGGGCGGCCGTCGCGTAGGCTAGCATGAGCTGGGTTCCGTTGATGAGGGCGAGGCCTTCTTTGGCCTGCAATTCCAGCGGTTTCCAACCGTAGGCCTTCAACACGTCAACGGCCGGAACCGCCACGCCGTCCACCCGGAACTCCCCCTCGCCGATGAGCGGGAGCACCAAATGCGCCAAGGGTGCCAAGTCGCCGCTTGCCCCGAGTGAACCCTGGCTCGGCACCACCGGCATCAGCTCCGCGTTCAGGAAATCGATGAGCCGCGCCACCGTGGCCGGAGCGACCCCGCTGTGCCCCTGCGCCAAGGCCTTGACCTTCAGGACCAGCATCCGGCGAACAACCTCATCCGGCACATCCTCCCCCACCCCGCACGCATGCGAAATCAGGATGCGCCGTTGCAGTTCGGCGAGTTGGTCGTCTGCCACCCGGGTGTGGGCCAAATCCCCGAACCCGGTGTTCACGCCGTAGATGGCCCGTTCGCTGCCCTGAGCCGCTTGGGCGAGGAACGCATGGCAGGCCGCCACGGCATCGGATGCATCGCCGCTCAGGCCCCAGGGGCCGACCGCGCTGAGGAGCGCGTCGAACGTGGGGAGGTCCCACCAAGTGTGGTCGATTTGTTTCATTTGGCCTGCAAGATACGGACGCCGAATCCCTTCACCGGGTTCGTGCAATCAATTGTATCTTTCGCGGCTAGAATGAACACAATGCGGAACTTTACCTTCCTCTCCGCCGGCCTCTTGGCCGCGACCGCATGGGCCCAGCCGGTTGCCGCCCAAGTGGAGTTTGAGGAATTCGACCTGAAAAACGGTCTGCACGTCATCCTCCACGAGGACCACAGCACCCCCATCGTCGCCGTCACGGTCATGTACCACGTCGGTTCGAAAAACGAAAACCCGGAACGCACCGGGATGGCGCACTTTTTCGAGCACCTGCTCTTCGAAGGCAGTGAGCACATCGCGCGGGGCGAATTCGATGGCTATGTCGAAGGCGCTGGCGGCGTGCTGAACGCGAACACGACGCAGGACCGCACGTTCTATTATGAGTTGTTGCCATCGAACCAATTGGAACTCGGGCTTTGGCTTGAATCCGAACGCATGTTGCACGCCCGCGTGGACGGCGAAGGCATCGAAACGCAGCGCGAAGTCGTGAAGGAAGAGAAGCGCCAGCGGTACGACAACCAGCCCTATGGCCAAATGATGCCCACGGTCTTCGAGACGGCCTACACCGAGCACCCCTACCAGTGGACGCCCATCGGCTCGTTGGACCACCTCAACGCCGCCGCTTACGAGGAGTTCATGGACTTTTACAAGACCTTCTACGTCCCGAACAACGCGGTGCTTTCCATTGCGGGGGACATCGACCCGAAGGCTGCGAAGAAGCTGATCAAGGCGTATTTCCAGGACATCCCACGTGGTACGAAGGACATCCCGCGCCCAGACATCACGGAACCCATCCGCACCACCGAAGTGCGCGACACGGTTTACGGCAAGGACGCCCTCCCCATGATTGTCCAAGCGTACCCCGTGCCTGCGCAAGGGACACCGGACTACTACGCCGTCGAGATGTTGAACCAGGTGCTGAGCGGCGGGGAGTCGAGCCGCTTGAACCGCCGGGTGGTCGATGAGGAGCAGTTGGCGCTCTTCTGCGGGGCGTTCAATTTCGGTTTGGAGGACCCCGGTTTGACCTTTGCTTACGCGTTGGCCAGCATGGGTGTGGATCCCCAAAACGTGGAAGCGGCCATGAACGAGGAAGTGGAGAAGATGCGGAATGAAGTCATTTCCGAGCGCGAATTGCAGAAGCTGAAGAACCAAATGGAGGCCCAGCTCATTCGCTCACAGCGCAGCATGGCGAGCATCGCGGAATCCCTCGCGAACTACCACGTCTACTTCGGTGACGCCAACCTCATCAACACCGAAATCGAACGGTACCTCGCCGTCACGCCCGATGACATTCGGACCGCGGCTGAAACGTATTACGCCCCTGAAAAGCGGGTAACCCTTTACTTCTTGCAATCGCCGAATCCTGAATCTGCCGAACAATGAACCGTTTCACTTCCCTCCGTTCCTCCTTGGCAGTTGGGTTGCTCGCCATCGCTTCGGTGTTGGGCGCCCAAATCGATCGCTCCCAAGCCCCGGCCGCCGGCCCTGCGCCGAAGATTTCCATCGGTTCCTATGACATGACCGAACTCGACAACGGGCTGACCCTGATCGTCGTGGAAAACCACCGCTTGCCATTGGTTTCGTGGAGCTTGACCTTGGACACCGACCCCGTTTTCGAAGGCCGCAAAGCCGGGTACGTGGATTTCGCCGGCAACTTGATGACCACCGGCACGGCGACCCGCACGAAGTCGGAGATCGACGAAGCAGTGGACTTCATCGGTGCCCGGCTCTCTACCGGCCCCACCGGTGCATTCGCCACCTCCCTGTCCAAACACACCGACGCCTTGCTCGAGGTCTTCGCCGACGTCATCTTGCATCCCTCCTACCCCGAGGCCGAGTTGGAAAAAGCGCGGAAGCAAGCACTGAGCGGGCTGCAAGCGAACACCACCGACCCCGGCAGCATCAGCTCCAACATGCGGGCGAAAGTGCTCTTCGGCGACAAGCATCCGTACGGGGAAGTGGAGACGGAGGAGAGCATTGAGGCCATCGCGCGCGAGGATTTGGTCTACTACCACCAGACGTATTTCCGGCCGAACGTGGCTTACTTGGTGGTCGTGGGTGACATCACGGCTGAAGAGGCCCAAACGAAAGTGCAGCAACACTTCGGCGCGTGGGAGCGGGCGGCCGTCGAGAACCGGTACCAGCCGGTGCCCGCTCGCCCAGAAGGGAATCAAGTGTGCTTCGCCGATCTTCCCGGCGCCGTGCAAAGCGTAGTCCAATTGACCCACGTGGTGGACTTGAAGCCGGGCCACCCGGACGCCATCGCCGCCTCGGTCATGAACTCCATCTTGGGCGGAGGTGCCTTCTCCGGTCGGCTGATGCAGAACTTGCGGGAAGACAAGGCCTTCACCTACGGAGCCCGTTCGTCCCTTTCCACCGACCCGGTGATGGGGCGGTTCACGGCCTTCGCCAACGTGCGGAACGAAGTCACGGACAGCGCCGTTGTAGAATTCCTCCACGAAATCAAGCGGATGGCGAGCGAACCCGTGGACGCCGCGAGCCTGGAAACCACGCTGAACTACATGACCGGCAGCTTCGCGCGGTCCCTCGAGCAGCCGGAAACCGTGGCGCGGTTTGCCCTGAACACCGCGCGGTACGAACTGCCCGAGGATTACTACGCCACCTACCTCGAGAAGCTGAACGCCGTGACCGCCGAGGACGTGCAGCGCATGGCCGAAAAGTACCTGCGCCCCGACAACATGTACATCACCGTGGTCGGCAACCGCGACGAGGTCGCAGAGGGCTTGGTCCGATTTGATTCCGATGGCGAAATCGCCTTCTACGACCCCTTCGGCAATCCCGCGCGCGCCTTGGACCCTGCTCCCGAGGGCATGACGGCGGCTGACGTGTTCAACCTGTACTACACGGCTCGTGGCGGAGCGGAGAAATTGGAAGCCCTGAAGGGCGTTCGGATGGAAGGCAACATGGAACCGGCTCCCGGCATGGCGTTTAGTTTGGTCCGTGAAACCATCTACGGCAAGGCCACCCGCCAAGAAGTTTCCATGATGGGCGCACCTGTCATGTCCGAAGTGGTCACCACACAAGCCGGCCAAACCACTTCTCAAGGGGCGACGGAAACCATGGAAGCCGACCAACTGCGCGAAGCACAGCAGGACCTCTACCCCGCTTACTTGTTGCACCTAGATGAACTCGGGCTTTCTGCGGAACTCGTGGGCATTGATGGGGCGAAAAGCAGCCCCGAACTCGTCGTGGAACTGACCGGGGCCACCGGCACCACCGAACTGCGCTTCGACCTGATGACTTCCCTGCTGGTTTCTGAGACGAGCCAACGGGAAGGCCCCATGGGCAACGTTGCGGTCACGGTCAAATACGCGGAGTACGAGGCCGTGAAAGGCATACAGTTCCCCATGGTGGCCGAGCAATCCGCAGGGGGCCAAACCATGCCCATGCGCTTCGAAAAGATCGAGTTGAACCCCAAACTCGACGCCACCTTGTTCGAAGTGAACTGATGGCGGACGTGCCCTTGATCGCATTGCACGGCGTGCGCCTTTCGCGGGAGGAACACGTGGTGATGCAAGGAGTGGATTTGGCCGTTCAGCCGGGAGAGTTTGTGTACCTGCTGGGCAAAACCGGTAGCGGAAAAAGTTCCCTGCTCAAGTGCCTGTATGGTGAACTGCGGCCGGATGCCGGGCGTGGGGAGGTGTGCGGATTCGATTTGAACAGCTTGCAGGCGAACAAAGTGCATACACTGCGTCGGCAGTTGGGCATCGTGTTCCAGGACTTTGCGTTGCTGCCGGACCGGACGGTGAACGCGAATTTGGAATTTGTCCTAAAAGCCACGGGATGGAAGGATGCGCCCGCTCGGGAGCGCCGCATGGCCGCATGCCTCAAGGATGTCGGCCTCGCCGAAAAGGGGTACAAGATGCCGCATGAATTGTCCGGCGGGGAGCAGCAACGCGTAGCCATTGCGCGGGCGTTGTTGAACGACCCTCCCTTGATCCTGGCGGACGAACCCACAGGCAACCTGGACCCGGCCACAACGGAGGAGATTTTGAACTTGCTCCACGGTTTGGCCCGGGAAAACCGATCGGTGTTGATGGCCACTCACGACCACCATGCGGTGCAGCGGCATCCTGGACGGGTGCTGCTCTGCGAAGCGGGGCGGCTGCACGAGCCCCAGGGATGAATCCGTTGCTGAGCGTCGTGGTGCCGGTGTTCGGGGCAGACCAAGCTCTGCAACGGACGTTGGAATCGTGCGCAGGCCAGGAGGATTGGCTTGAGGTCATCG
The DNA here is from genome assembly GCA_023264155.1 of Flavobacteriales bacterium. GTDB lineage: Bacteria > Bacteroidota > Bacteroidia > Flavobacteriales_D > Sanyastnellaceae > JALQTD01. The sequence continues at coordinate 8,908 of JALQTD010000035.1, forward strand.
TGCAAGATGGCACGCCCGGAGCGCGCAATTCCCAGTCGGCCCTGGTGCGGCGCATCGCTGAGCCCGATGCCGGCATTTACGACGCCATGAACAAGGGGCGCGCCCGGGCGCGGGGACGGTGGATCTTGTTTGCGGGCGCCGGCGACCGGCTGGTGGATTTGGAGGGCATGCGGGATGCGCTCACTTCGGGCCAACCCGAGGTGCAGGTGTTTCGGGTGGAAATGGGAAGGGAACGGGAGGCCGGGGTGCCTCAGGCCTACCCGGCGCGCTGGGATCGTTCGCTGATTTGGCGGCATACGGTACACCACCAAGGCGTGTGTTACCGCGCGGATGCCTTGCCGGCCGTGCCGTTCGACGTGCGGTGGCGGGTGCTCGCCGACTACGGGTTGCACCTGGCGATGTGGCGGGCGCAGGCGCGGGCGAAGTGCCATGCAGTCACGTCGATGGAAGTGGCGCCGGGCGGGGTTTCGCGGCGGTTCGATGCCGAACTTTATCGGGAGGAATGGCGGATGAAGCGGGACGTGCTCGGGCGGATGTGGGCCGGCATCCAGGTCCCGTGGTTGGGGGCCAAATGGGCGTTCAAGCAACTGGCGAAGTTGCGCCGATGAAGGATTGGACGTAAATTTGGTCTACACCAAGTTCACCATGCGCCCACACCTGCACGCCCTTCCCTTCAACAGCGTCGAAACCGAGACGCAAGAAGCCGTTGCCCTCGAAACCGACCTCGGCGAGGAGTGGCACATCGTGCTGTACAACGACGACGAGAACACATTCGACCACGTCATCAACATGCTGGTGAAGCACTGCGGCCACGATCCGCTCCAGGCTGAGCAATGCGCCGTCATCGTGCACTTCAAGGGCAAATGCCAGGTCAAGTCCGGCTCCTACGCCCTGCTCGAACCCATTTGCACCAAGCTCCTCGAAGCCCAGCTCAACGCTGAAATCGAGCCTTAAGCCACGGCCATGCCCTTCATGGCCCGGATGGCGGCATGGGGGTCCTCCGCGTTGAATGTTGACGAACCTGCAACCAAGACATCGGCACCGGCCGCATGCAACGTCGCGGCGTTGGCTGCGTTGACCCCTCCGTCGATTTCAATGTGAGCGCGGACGCCCGCAGCCGCCATCATGCTCCGCAAGGCACGGGTTTTTTCGTAGGTCCGCTCGATGAATTTTTGCCCCCCGAATCCAGGGTTCACAGACATCAGGCACACCAAATCCAATTCCGTCAGCACGTCTTCCAAGACCGAGACGGGCGTGTGCGGATTCAAGGCCACTCCCGCCTTCATCCCCGCCGCCCGGATGGCCTGCAAGGTGCGGTGCAAGTGGGTGCACGCCTCGACGTGAACCGTTAACACATCCGCTCCGAGGTCGGCAAACGTTTGGATGTAACGATCGGGGTCGACGATCATCAGGTGGACGTCCAACGGCTTCGTCGCGTGGCGGGCGATGGCCTCGATGACCGGCATCCCGAAGCTGATGTTGGGCACAAAGACCCCGTCCATCACGTCGAGGTGAAACCAATCTGCATCGGAGGCATTGACCAATTCGATGTCCCGTTGCAGGTTGGCAAAATCGGCTGCCAACAAGGAAGGCGCGAGCAAAAGTTCCATGGCGCAAAGGAAAGCACAAAGTGAATTTGCCGACCTTTGGTTCATGCAGGAGTTTCCCACAACGCGTCCCCTGATCCTCGGCGTGACCGGCGGCATCGGGGCGGGTAAATCCACGGCTTGCCGGATGTTGCAGGCCATGGGGATTCCGGTTTGGAGCGCGGATGAAGCCGGCCGGAAGGTGTACCGCTCAGACGCCGCCTTGCGCGCGTGGGTGGCCGACCGCTGGGGGGCGCATCTGCTGGTGCGCGATGCCGACGGGCTGGACGTGGATGTGGACCGTGCCGCATTGGGCCAAATCGCTTTCCAGTCCCCCACCGATCTCGCCGCCCTTTCCGCCCAAGTGCACCCCCGCGTCGCCGCCGCCTTCACCGCATGGCATGCCGACCAGGCCCGGCGCATCTCCCCTCCCGCTTGGGTGGCTCGGGAAGCGGCCATCCTCTTCGAATCCGGAACAGACCGCGATTGTGCGGCCGTCCTGACCGTGGAGGCGCCCGAGGACGAACGCATTCAGCGGGTCATGCAGCGGGATGGCGTGTCTGAGGCCGCCGTGCGCGCGCGCATCCAGCGGCAATTGAGCAGCGACGAGCGCATTGCCCGAGCGGGGTTCGTCCTGCACAATGGAACCGGCGAGCAGCTGCTCCCTCAAGTTTGCGCCATTTGTGAACAACTCATGGCTGCGAACAACTGCAATTTCAATTAACTTGAACGCATGTTCGATCAATGGAGTCAATCTGAAGTTTGGGCCTTGTTTGCGCTGGTGCTCTGGCTGGCGGAAGTGTTTGTGCCCGGGATGATTTTGGGGTGCTTGGGAACGGGCGCCCTCGGGGGCTTGGTTGCGGCAGCGTTGGGCGGTTCCATCGAAGCGCAGCTCATCGCGGCTTCAGGGACAAGTGTGGCAGCCTTTCTATTCCTTCGGCCGCTGGCGTTGAAGCGTTGGTTCCGCGGGTCAGATGTGCGCACAGGGGTGGAGGCGCTGGTGGGTCGGGAGGCCCAAGTGACGGCCGCATTTGATGACCGAACCCATCACGGACGGTGCAAGGTCGACGGGGACGACTGGGCCGCGATTTGGTCCACCCCACAACACCCTGCTCCATCCGTCGGCGACACCGTTCGCATCAGTGGAACGGCGAGCAATACCCTCCTTGTAGAATCCCTTTAATCCCCTCTCATGGCCTCCGGAACCATCCTCTCCATCGTCATCTTATTCATCGCGATTGCCATCGTGGTGAAAGGCGTCCGCATTGTGCAACAAAGTGAAACCATGGTGATTGAGCGCCTGGGTCGCTACCATAAAACGCTTGCGGCGGGCATCAACATCATCATTCCCATCGTGGACCGGCCGCGTCCGATTGCTTGGCGATCGCTGCGCGAACAATCCGGGCGGCGGGTCATCCAGTACACGAACAAAGAACGCGTCGACATGCGGGAGACGGTGTTCGATTTCCCCAAGCAGGGCGTCATCACGAAAGACAACGTGGTGACTGAAATCAACGCGCTCATCTACTTCCAGGTCGTGGATCCCATCAAGGCCATCTACGAGATCAACAACCTGCCCAACGCCATTGAAAAACTGACGCAAACCACCTTGCGGAACGTGATCGGTGAGTTGGAACTCGACGAATGCTTGACGTCGCGGGACACCATCAACATGAAGCTCCGGACCATCTTGGATGAAGCCACCAACAAGTGGGGGGTCAAGGTGAATCGCGTCGAATTGCAGGACATCAACCCGCCGATGGACATCAAGGAGGCCATGGAGAAGCAAATGCGGGCCGAGCGGACGCGCCGGGCTCAGATCATCGAGGCAGAAGGGATGAAGCGTGCTGCCATCCTCCAGGCAGAAGGCCAGCGGGATGCCGAGATCAACGAAGCGGAAGGTAACCGGCAGTCGCGGGTGTTGCGGGCCCAAGGGGATGCGGAGGCGCGGTTGGCCATTGCCGAAGCGGAAGCGGAAGCCATCCGGCGGATTGCGGACGCCGTCAGCTCCACGAAAGCCGATCCCACGCAATACTTGATTGCCGTGCGCTACATCGAGACGTTGGAGCAAATCCTGCGTGAAGGCGGGGCGGGCTCGAAGACGGTCTTCATGCCTTACGAAGCCTCGGGCTTGATGAGCAGCGTGGGCGGATTGAAGGAGTTGTTGGACGCGAGCAAGTGAGTGAACGGGCGTGATTGAGACCCACCTTCCCCGGCAATTGTCCGGCCAGCGGTACGACCAATATTTGGCCTCGGGGTGGTTCCGCGGGTCGGTGATGTTGTACAAAATGGACCTGCTCATCATGGACGAGCAGTTGTGGTCGGTGGTGAACATCCGCCTCAAATTGGACGGGTTTGCCCAGCGCAAAAGCCAGCGGAAATGCATGCGGAAGGTCGAAGATGCCTTCGAAGTGAAGGTGCAGCCCGCGCGGTTGGATGCGCAGCGAGAACGGTTGTACCAACTGCACAAGAGCCGGTTCAAAGGTTTCGTGCACAACACGTTGAGTGAGTATCTGCACGCGGGATTCAACCGCACGGTGTTCAACACGATGGAGGTGGCGGTTTACGACGGAGAGCGGCTCGTGGCGGTGAGCTTTTTTGATTTGGGCCACCGCGCGATGGCTTCTTTGCTCGCCTTGTATGATCCGGATTTTCAGCGGTTTAGCCTGGGGCGGTACACGATGTTGAAGGAGGTCGAATTTGGCCAAAACCAAGGATACAAGTGGTATTATCCCGGCTACGTCCTCGATCGGCCTTCGATGTTCGATTACAAAACGGAGCTCGGCCCCATGCAATACTACACGGCGAACAAGCGGTGGGGCGCTTACAGCAATTACCGGCCCGGCCAAAGCAAGGCGCAGGTGCTTGCCGAGCGGGCCGCTCACATGCGCCACGCTCTCCAAGGTGCGGAAATCCCATTCGGTGAGCGGTTTTATCCGTTCTTCAGCATGGCGTACTTGGGGATTTGGGGGCATCAGTTTTTGCACCTCCCGGTGATCTTTGAATTGGGGGCGGACGTGCACGGCATGCTCGTCATCGGTTTGGACCCCGTTGATTTGGACTGGGTCATGGGCTACATGCACCCGTGCCGGGACGAGCAGCAATTCCTCAACCGCGAGCATGCCACCGAGTACAGCGACCCCACGGTTTACCTGACGCACCTGATGGAATTTTCCCCGTTGCGTCCCCGGTACCAAGAACCCGGTGAAGTCATTGAATACCTGTTGAATTGGGGCGCATCCGTCGCCCATTATCCCCCTTTCCCCCACCCATGAAGCGATTGGTCAGTTGGAACGTGAACGGCGTGCGCGCCGTGGTGAAGAAGGATTTTGAAGGCCAAATCCAAGCCCTGGCACCAGACATCCTGTGCCTGCAAGAAACCAAGGCCCAGGACGATCAAGTGGAAGCAGCGCTCGCCGAAGTGGATGCATTGCAGGGCTTCCACCTGCACGTTTCATCGGCGGTCAAAAAAGGCTACTCCGGAACAGCGTTGTTGAGCCGGGAAGTCCCGCTTTCCGTCCGAGAAGGCATCGGTGTCGCTCACCTTGACCAAGAGGGCCGCGTGGTCACCGCCGAATTCGAAGACGCCTACATCGTAACGGTGTACACGCCGAATTCGTCGTCCGGATTGAAGCGGCTGCCGTTTCGGGAGGAATGGGATTTGGCCTTCGCGCAGTTCATTGCCCAATTGGATGCCCAGAAGCCGGTGGTGGTGTGCGGTGATTTGAACGTGGCGCACCGGCCGATTGATTTGGCCCGACCGGATGCGAATTACAACAAAACGCCCGGCTACACGCAGGCTGAGATTGACGGCATGACGCGGCTGCTAGAGGATTGCGACCTGGTGGATGCTTGGCGTGCTCACCACCCCGAAGAAGTGCGGTACAGCTGGTGGAGCTACCGCGGAGGGGCCCGAGAGAAGAACGTGGGATGGCGGTTGGACTACACCCTTGCAAGCGCCCGGTTCATGGCGCGCGTTACCGGGACCGAAATCCGCAATGACATCTTCGGAAGCGACCACTGTCCGGTCTGCTTGACTTGGGACTGAGTCCACGTCCCTGAAGTCCGATGCAGCGTCCGTGAATTGGATGCGGTGAAGAGGTGAGCGGTGGATTTACTTCGCCCCGAAACCTTTAATCACCATCCAATGAGACAGTTGTGTATGAGCGTCCTCGCAGGCGCATGCGTGTTGTCGGGTCTCGGCAATGCGGTTGTTTTCGGCCAAACCGTTCCTCCTTGCACCACCTGTGCAGGAGATCTCAACGGCGATGGCCTCATCGGCCTCGAAGACCTGTTCAGTATTTTGACCTGGTACGGTGCGGAATGCCCCGTGGACACCACCGCGACCACCGAACCCACCCACACCATTTACATCTCCGAAATTCATTACAACCCCGCCACGGAGCAAGGGTCCGACACGGATTTCGAGTTCATCGAGTTGCACAATCCTTCAGCGAACACGGCCAACCTGTGGGGCTGGAATGTGGCCGGAGCCGTGACTACGGAATTGCCGCAAAACGCCCAAATCCAACCCGGTGGATTCCTCGTCCTCGCCCGCAACGCCGACTCCTTGTGCGTACTCGTTCCGCTAGAAAGCCCCTGCTACCAGTGGGATGCAGGCCAAAGCTTGAACAACACAGGCGAGACCGTCGAGCTCTACCGCGGCGACGGATCCTTGAGTGACGAAGTGCCATACGAGGACAACGACGGGTGGATCGGTGCACCGGACGGCGGCGGCCCGAGTTTGGAATGGATGGATGTCGGACTTGACAACGATGACCCCGCAAGCTGGGGCGCCTCCTTCACCCTGGGCGGCACGCCCGGTCAAGCGAACAGCATGTGGGGCCTGAGCGACCCGGAATGAATCAGGCGGCGGGGTGCAGTGCCAGCACCTCGCCGTCCACTTCAACCTCGAGCGCAGTGCCTTCTTTCAAACTGACCGTGGTTCCCGTCCGCGCCACCGACACCTCGAGCAAGCGGCCGCGGAATCGAATGTGGTAAGTGAACCCGTCCCATGCAGCCGGCAGTTGCCCCTTGAAACAGGGCCTGCCATCCCGGACACGGAACCCGCCGAACCCTTCGACCACGCTGAGCCAAGTGCCCGCCATCGACGTGATGTGCAGTCCTTGATAAGCCTCCGCATTGTAATCGTCCAAGTCCAGCCGAGCTGTTCGCAAGTACAACTCGTAAGCCTTGTCCTGGCGCCCCAATTTCGAGGCCAACACCACGTGGACACACGGCGAAAGGCTGGACTCGTGCACCGTGCGCGGCTCGTAAAAATCGAAATTCGCCGCGTGCTCCTCGGCCGAAAAATCACCTTCGAAGAAGTACATGCCTTGCAGCACATCCGCCTGCTTGATGTACACCGAACGCAGGATGCGGTCCCACGACCAATGTTGATTGATCGGCCGCTCAGCGGGATCCAATTCGCTCACCATCCGCTGCTCCTTATCCATGAAACCGTCCTGCTGCAACCAAACAGCAGTGCCCTCGAGCCGAGGAAGGTACATCCCCGCTGCCTTTTCGCGCCAGTCCGCGATTTCAGCCGCGGCATCGAATCCATAAGTGGCCGTGAATTGGGCAAAGCGTTCAGGCGACTCCTGCTGCAATTTCTCGGCCACCGTGGCGGAATAGCGCATGCACCAAACCGCCAAGTAATTCGTGTACCAGTTGTTGTTGACGTTGTTCTCGTACTCGTTGGGGCCGGTGACGCCCAGCATGACCCATTTTCCGCGCGCCTCACTCCAATTGACCCGTTGGGCCCAAAAGCGCGCAACACCCAACAGCACGGGGAAGCCCTTATCTGCCAGGTAGTCGGCATCGCCGGTGTAGCGCACGTAATTGAAGATGGCGAACGACATCGCACCGTTGCGGTGGATTTCCTCGAACGTGATTTCCCACTCGTTGTGGCACTCCTCCCCGTTCATCGTCACCATGGGATAGAGCGCAGCTCCGCCCGAGAAGCCGAGCTTTTCCGCGTTCTCGATGGCGCGGTCGAGGTGAGCGTAGCGGTAGGCGAGCAACTGCTTCGGGACTTCCACGGGGTGGGTTGCGAGGAAGAACGGCAGGCAATACGCTTCGGTGTCCCAGTAGGAGGCACCGCCGTACTTCTCGCCGGTGAACCCCTTGGGCCCGATGTTGAGCCGCTCGTCGTCCCCACGGTAGGTTTGGTTGAGGTGGAAGATGTTGAACCGGATGCCTTGTTGGGCGGCCACATCGCCTTCGATGGCGATGTCACCTGTCGCCCAAATGTCCGACCAGGCCGCTTCGTGGCCGGCGAGCAAGGCCACATAGCCCGTCTCAGCTGCGGCGGAAGCGGCGCTTTCAGCCACCTCCTGCACGGTTTCCGCGGGGGCTTGGAGGGTGGACACCAAGCCGATGAATTTTTCGCAGACCATGGTTTGGCCTTGCTCCAACGTCGCCGACTGCGCGATGGCCACGCGGTTGCCCGACGCTTCCAGTTGTGGAGCACTCGCTCCTGGGACAGAAATGTGAGCCACCATCGAGGTGGCAACCGTGAACGCTGTTTTCAAGGTCGTGTTGACCACCGTCGCCGTGCCATGTTCGGCCGAAGCGTCCACTGCGTCGACCTGCCAGAAAGCGTCATCCCAGTTGGAATCTTCGTTGTACACATCACCGTCAAGCCCCGGCTTCATGCTCACCGTCATGCCCGGAGTCAGCGCGGTGACTGCATACCGCATCGCCGCCACCTCGGGCTGAGCCATGGAACAGAACCGCTCCGCCTCGATGCGGATGCGCTCCCCTCCTTGTAGGGTCAGCTCCACCTTGCGGCGCAATACCCCGCGCAGCATGTCCAATTCGCGGTGAAACGCATCCACCGAAGCCGCCTTGTCCAAATCCACGACCTGCCCATTGACCTCCACGTCGATGGCAATCCAGTTGGTGGCATTCAGCACCTTCGCGAAATACTCCGGGTAA
>JALQTD010000360.1 GCA_023264155.1 Flavobacteriales bacterium
TAAGACATACCAAGGTCCAGCTACAGGTGTAATTGTAGAGCGTGAGAGACTAGACAAGTTCGGTCGTCCTCTACTTGGTGCTACTGTTAAGCCTAAGCTAGGTCTTTCTGGTAAGAACTACGGTCGTGTAGTTTACGAAGGTCTTAAAGGTGGTCTAGACTTCCTTAAGGATGATGAGAACATCAACTCTCAACCATTCATGAGATGGAGAGAGCGTTTCTTATTCGGTATGGAAGGTGTTAACCGTGCATCTGCTGCTAGTGGTGAAGTTAAAGGTCACTACTTCAACGTTACTGCTGGTACAATGGAAGACGTTTACGAGCGTGCTGAGTTCGGTAAAGAGCTAGGATCTGTGATCATCATGATCGACCTTGTAATGGGTTACACAGCTATCCAAAGTATCGCTAAGTGGTCTCGTGAGAACAGTATGATTCTTCACTTACACCGTGCTGGTAACTCTACATACGCTCGTCAAAAGACTCACGGTATGAACTTCCGTGTAATCTGTAAGTGGATGCGTATGGCTGGTGTTGACCACATTCACGCTGGTACTGTTGTAGGTAAGCTTGAAGGAGACCCTCTAATGGTTAAAGGTTTCTACACAACTCTTCTTGCAACTCAATCTGAGATTAACCTACCTCAAGGTCTATTCTTCGCACAAGATTGGGCTGCTCTTAACAAGTGTCTACCTGTAGCTTCAGGTGGTATTCACTGTGGTCAAATGCACCAACTAATTCACTACCTAGGTGATGACGTTGTACTTCAGTTCGGTGGTGGTACTATCGGTCACCCTGA
>JALQTD010000361.1 GCA_023264155.1 Flavobacteriales bacterium
CCAATTCCTTTAGCTCCCGTGGATAGGGATAGAATTGGACACCCAACACCTTCCAATCCCTAGAATTTTCAGGGTGAAAAGCGACCAAAGCGGCATCCATTCCGTCGAGGGAAGTGCCGCTCATTAATCCTAAAACATTGAAGCCTGCGTTGTACATTTGTGTAACCCAATATTAATCAGAATAATCGATGAACTTCACCCTATCAGAGGAGCATTTGATGATTCGGGACGCAGCGCGTGATTTTACACAAGCGGAATTGCTTCCAGGAGTCATAGAGAGAGATGAAAAGCAGGAATTCCCTGCGCAACAAATTAAACAACTTGGCGAGCTCGGTTTCATGGGCATGATGGTCAGTCCGGACTACGGCGGTTCGGGTATGGACACCTTGTCGTATGTACTGGCCATGGAAGAGTTTTCAAAGGTAGATGCCTCGGCGTCTGTCGTCGTGAGCGTAAACAATAGCCTCGTGTGCTGGGGTCTAGATACCTTCGGTACTGAAGAGCAAAAGCAGAAATACCTCACCAGATTACCTTCAGGCGAAATCATTGGTGCATTCTGTTTGAGTGAGCCGGAAGCCGGTTCAGATGCGACTTCACAGCAAACCACTGCCATTGACCAAGGCGACCACTATTTGCTGAACGGCACGAAGAACTGGATCACGAATGGAAATAGCTGTGAAATTGCGCTAGTGATTGCTCAAACCGATCGAGAAAAGGGCCACCGCGGCATCAACGCATTAATCGTTGAGAAGGGGATGGACGGCTTTGTGGTAGGAAA
>JALQTD010000362.1 GCA_023264155.1 Flavobacteriales bacterium
GATCGGTGCCAACGGGCATCGCCATCGCCACAGCTGCGGCGAAAAACGTTGTGCCGTGCGTTTTGGAATTGGGCGGAAAATCAGCCGCAATTGTACACAATGATGCGGACCTAGAGGCCTTTGAAACCGATCTTCGTTGGGGCATCTATTTCAACGCAGGTCAGGTCTGTTCCGCGATGAGCCGCGTAATCGTCCACGAAAGCCGCCATGCCGAGATGATCGAACGCGCGGTAAAGGTTGCAAGCGATCTGACCGTGGCCCCGGGTGAGACGTTAAAGGACATAGCGCACGGCATGGGATCCATGGTCAGCCACGGCCAACGCGACCGCGCATTGAACATGGTGAAACAGGCCCAAGATCAGGGCGCAACCCTCGCCACGGGTGGCAGTGCGCCCAACAATGCAGGGGCCTTTTTGAACCCAACGGTGATGGACGTCACACCCGATATGGCCATTGCGCGGGACGAGGTGTTTGGCCCTATCCTGTCGGTCATGAAATTCACACAGGATGATGAGGCAATCGAGATTGCAAACAGCACCGATTATGGTCTGGTGTCAGGCGTCTTTACCGCCGATCTGGATCGCGCCAATCGCGCGGCGCAAAAACTGCGCGCGGGTCAGGTGTTTGTGAACGAATGGTACGCAGGCGGCGTAGAAACCCCCTTTGGCGGTTATGGCAAATCAGGATACGGACGTGAAAAAGGGCGCGAGGCGCTATGGAATTACGTTCAAACAAAAAACATCGCGATGAAGATTGGAAAATAACATGAGCGTTTTT
>JALQTD010000363.1 GCA_023264155.1 Flavobacteriales bacterium
GCCAAAACGTGATCATGAACGACGTGACTGGCGGCGGTTGGTTTGTCCTGAACGGCACCCCCAACGGCCTCCCTAACCCGACCACGAACCGGACGCTCCTCATGCAGCTCACCACCGCCGGTGACATCAGCGGCACGCTCAACGTCCAGGTCTTCCCGCAAGGCGTGGGCGCGAACCAATACCAGTTGACCTACACCTACGACGGCACCGGCACCTTCACCGACAGCACCGAGGACGGCGGCTCCCCTTGGGACAACAACGCCTGCGGCTGCACCGACGAATCGGCCTCCAACTACGATGCGAGCGCCGACTACGAGGACGGTTCCTGCGACTACTCGGTTTTGGGCTGCACCGACAGCTCGGCCTGCAACTTCGACGCTGACGCCACCGACAACGACGGCTCCTGCACCTACGCCGCGACCGGCTACGACTGCGACGGCAACTGCCTCGTTGACACCGACGGCGACGGCACCTGCGACCCCTTCGAAATCGACGGCTGCACCGACAACTCGGCCTGCAACTTTGACGACGCAGCAACTGAAGAGGACGGCTCCTGCACGTACCCTGAACTATATTACGACTGCAACGGCGACTGCTTGGTCGACACCGATGGCGACGGCCTGTGTGACCAAGTTGACTTACCTGGTTGCACCGACACCACCGCCTGCAACTACGACGCCACGCCGACCACCGACACGAACAACGCGCTGTGCGTGTACCCCGCGGGATGCGACACCTGCAGCGGCGCCACCGACGGCACCGGAACGGTCGTTGAC
>JALQTD010000364.1 GCA_023264155.1 Flavobacteriales bacterium
GTCTACGGGGCTGCGATTGCAGGGATTTCCACCCCCCTCCCCTCACTGCCTGTAATACGGCTGTGGCATGAGTGGCAAAGCGTTTGCAGATTCTCCGCCACATCGCGTCCGCCATCGCGCCTGGCAATAACGTGGTGCACGTCGGTGGCAGCCATAACACGACGCGCTGCCGCATGATCCCCGAATGGATCGGCGCATAGTGGTTGCCTGGAAAGGACCATGCGCCGCAAACGCCGCCAACGGCGACCATATCCGCGGCTGGCGGCTGATGGGCGATCATCAACATCTGGGGGGCGATGAGCAGCGCACCAGCCATCATTCGTCAACTCCGGGCAGCCCTGCTGCCGGCATGGGCGTTTCGCACGTGTGGGCATTGCGCAGTAGCCTCCAATCCCCGCCTTCACGCACAATTGGCGCAACACGCGCCAGGCGGATCATGAGCCGGTACGCGCCCGATGGCGATAGGCCAAAGGCCGTAGCCAATTGTGAATTGTCGATCCGCCGTTCTGTAGCCATTCGCAGGCCCAAAACGAATGCGCGTTCTGTGGGGGTATATTCGTCTTCGTTCATCGGCTCTATTAGCCACCAATAAGTAATTGGACAGCCACCAACATTGTACCACATTTTGTCTATGAATAGTCTATAAATAGTCCGAGACAGTCCGGTTTGCATTTTCTATTCACTAGACTTGCCCGGCGTTAGCCGGCATGGTAGTTGGCGTACTACCACTACACTTTTGCACTACTCATACCACACTCTTGCCATACCTCA
>JALQTD010000365.1 GCA_023264155.1 Flavobacteriales bacterium
TAAAAGATCACCTCAGCCCGACGCGTGCAAACGGCTTGATGAGCATGATCAAACAAATGAAAATTTACGCCCTAGCATTTGCTTAGGTATACATGAAATCATGAGTGAAGAATTGAGCAGAGCAGAGATGCAAAAGATCGGTGAGGAAGTCGTTGGCGTCCTTTGCACCATATTCGATCCAGAAATTCCAGTGGACATCTACCAGCTGGGGTTGATTTATGACGTCCAAGTCAGCACAGAGCGCGACGTTCACATTCTCATGACCCTCACCTCGCCCAACTGCCCAGTGGCAGAGAGCCTTCCGCAAGAGGTGAAGGAAAAGTCGAGAGCATTGGATTCAGTTCGCGATGTCGAGGTGGAAATCACCTTTGATCCCCCATGGGATAAAGACATGATGAGCGAGGAGGCCAAACTCGAATTAGGGATTCTCTAAAAAAAAGCCAAAATCCAAACCTTTACCGCATAAAATGGTTAGGTATTCGTTATTTAGCCGCTTCTTTTGTGGCTTTTAGCGAAAGAAACACAACACACAACACCGCCTTATGAAAGTTGGTATACACGCCATTTCGTACTACGTACCTACGCAGTATTTGCCCATTGAAACCCTAGCAAATGCGCGCAATATTGAATACGCAAAACTCAACAAAGGATTGGGTCTAACCTCGATGTCTTTCCCGGATGTCGACGAAGATGCTGCCACTATGGGAGCCAATGCCGTTTTACGCCTGATCCAATCTGAAAACATCCACCCTTCGACCATAGGACGCCTA
>JALQTD010000366.1 GCA_023264155.1 Flavobacteriales bacterium
GGCACTTTTTGCCCATGCTCGTTTGGCTCCTCGTGCTGGTCGCCGTTGTGCTCGTGACACCAGCGCTCTTCGCTTTGGACCATCTGGCCGGACGCCTACACCGACACAGGCGCCAAGGGTTCGCGCGACGCCCCGTTGTGAATCCAACTGCCGTTACCGCCCCTGCACCCCTGGCCCGCAAGAAGCCCGACTGGGTCGTGCACGAAGTGCTGCGCCACCAGGCGCGCCGCCGCCCGTGATCGAGCTGGGTTGCTGGGCACACGCCAGGCGCACGTTTCATGAGTTGTTTGTGGCCAACCGCAGCCCCATGGCTGAGCAAGCCCTGCAGCACATCGCCCAACTGTATGCGGTGGAGGCCGACATCAAAGTGCGCCAACTCGATGCCCAGCAAGCGCAGCAGTTGCGTGCTCAGCGCAGCCTGCCAAGGCTTGAAGCGTTCAAGGCATGGATTCTGGCGCAGCGCTAAAGCATCACCCCCAACACCGCAGCGGCCAAGGCTTTGGATTACACACTGCGGCGCTGGGATGCCTTGCAGCGCTATGCCCACAGTGGCGAGCTGCCCATCGACAACAACCCGAATGAGCGGTTGATTCGCCCGTGGGCAGTGGGACGCAAGAACTGGCTGTTTGCAGGAAGCCTGAAAGCAGGCAATCGCGCCGCCGCCACCATGAGCTTGATCGAGTCAGCCAAGCTCAATGGACTAGACCCGCAGGCCTACCTTATCGACGTTTTAGAACGCCTGCTCACGCTGTTGAACAA
>JALQTD010000367.1 GCA_023264155.1 Flavobacteriales bacterium
CGCAATTCCAAGACCGCCCTCAGAAACGTCATGCGCTGCTTCAATCAGGCCCTGCTGGCTTGCTCCGTGTAGGAGTTCTGCGAGCTGTTTTTCCTTCTTCAGGTCCACCTTCGGTGGCTGGCCACCAAGGTGGTTGTGCAGGTCCTTTGCCCATGCTGAGCCGTCTAGTTCGTCGAATGTAGTTCCGAGTAGGTAGATGTTGTTGCCATCGTCCTGCCAGCCAGATGGGATTCTTCTTGCGACGTCGTCAATGACACCCAGGACACCAACCACTGGGGTTGGGTAGATGGCTACGTCTCCGGTCTGGTTGTAGAAGCTAACGTTTCCGCCGGTGACCGGAATGCCCAGTTCCTGGCAGGCATCCGCAAGACCCGCGGTTGCCTCCTTGAACTGCCACATCACCTCTGGGTTTTCCGGGCTTCCGAAGTTGAGGCAGTTGGTGACGGCTCTCGGAACAGCACCCGTGACGGCCACGTTTCTGTAGGCCTCGGCGAGTGCTTGCCTTGCACCCTCGTAGGGGTTTAGGTAGCAGTACTTACCATTGGCATCGGTTGCTAGTGCAACACCGAGGCCAGTCTCTTCGCTGATTCTGATCATGCCGCCATCGTCTGGCTGAGCCAGGGCGGTGTTGCCAAGCACGTAGCGGTCGTACTGGTTTGTGATCCAGGACTTGTCAGCGTGGTTGGGGCTAGCGATCAGCTGCATCAGCTGTGCTGCTGCCTCGGTCTCGTTCTCGGCACGCTTTAGCTTTGCCG
>JALQTD010000368.1 GCA_023264155.1 Flavobacteriales bacterium
CCACGTCCATCTGAGTGTCGAATACCTCGCTGACCTCAGCGCCATGAAGAGAACCCATCCATTCAGCATAGGTTTTGTGCCATAGGGCTGCCATCCCTCATTCCCCCGCTTTGGTTGCTTCGGACAGGCCGCACGAACATGGGCCGGTGAAACTCGGCGCTTTGTTCAGCTTGCACTTGTCGTCGTGGGTGGCGTAGCTGCGAAGCTGCCAGTAAACCTTGCGCAACCGCGCCACCTCTGCCTCTGCCGCATCGGCGCGTGCGGTATGCGCGTCACGCTCGGCGGCGAGGGCTCGCAGCAGAATCTGCGTAGACATCGGGATCAGTCCGGCCTCGTGATTGTCATCCAATGTCAGGTGCCGCTCCACCGCCTCTTTGCTCGTGTCGATAGTCATGCTGTCCTCGCTTTGATGAGTTGGATCGCCAGCAGCTTGATCGCGGTGCGCAGATCAGGCGGCAGGTCGCGCGTTGGTGGCAGGGTGCGGCCCAGACGCGCTTCGATGATCTGGCGGGCCGTCATGCTGTCCTCATGTGTTGTGCGGCGGCATATCCGCCCCATTGCGCGGCGCAGGCGGCCGCCACGCCCTCAAACGTCCGGCTGCGCAGTTTCCACCGATCAGGGCCGGGGCTGGCGCGGTGGACGGCGTGCCATGCGGCATAGTCAGCGTCGCCGCGCTTCGGAGGCGTCAGCTTGTCGGTCGGCATGAGCATCGGCAGGCCGCGCAGGTAGAAACCCGTCGCCTTGCAG
>JALQTD010000369.1 GCA_023264155.1 Flavobacteriales bacterium
TATACCGAATAACATCGGCTATCAAATCAACCTCGTACCGACTTTAGCCGACTCGAAAATCATCTTGGAAAGCGGTGAGTTTGATTTGCTATTAAAACTAAACTACCGCACAATCCCTGCTCAGTCAATTGATGCACGAATGAGCATCGTTTTTCAAGCAGTCACGGAATAGGTTAGAGTTGTGTGCCTGACTTTGTCTCGAATATATTTTATCAAAAAAATAATTTTTTATTTGAAATATTTTCACAAAGTCAAAAAAAATATATCTTTGCACCGCTTTGATAAAAAGGCAAAACAAGGCGAGGTAGCTCAGCTGGTTAGAGCGCAGGATTCATAATCCTGAGGTCGAGAGTTCAAGTCTCTCTCTCGCTACAAAACGAAAAGTCTTTGAAGATTATCTTCAAAGGCTTTTTTTATTTTATCTCAATTAGAACTCAATCAAGTTTTCGTAATTTTGTTACACTTGCAAGTATTCATTTTTACACTTGTATGTTGATTAGAAATCAGTAATCGATCAATAAAAAATAACAGATAAATGCAATTAATTGATGGCAAGGCACTTGCAAAGACAATTAAAGCAGAGTTAGCCGAAGAAGTAGAAGTTTTAAAAGCAAATGGCGGGAAAATTCCACATTTGGCAGCAGTTCTGGTTGGCGATGACCCTGCGAGTCAAGTTTATGTTAAAAACAAAGTAAGTTCTTGCGAAAAAATTGGTTTCAAATCTACTTTGAT
>JALQTD010000036.1 GCA_023264155.1 Flavobacteriales bacterium
AGACGTCGGTGCAGCTGCACCCGCGGGTGCTGGAGGCGGGGGGTGTGCGGTCGGTGACGGGGTATGCGGATTTGGCCTTGAACGATCGCCGACTTCTTGAAGCCCTTGAAGCGCGCAAGGTCCTGTCGCTGCTGGAAATCGGGAAGGTCATCGACGTCGTGCATCCGCAACGCCACGTCGCCCGGCTGCTGCGCGGCGACTGGATCATGACCGAGGAGGAAATCAAATCCCGGTACACCCCAAAAATGGAGCGGGTGGTCGCCCTCGATCCCGCCCTCGTGGGCCAAGACGAGCGGCTGAATGACTTGCTGGACCGCTCCGAACGCACGGCGCCCAAGCGTTTCGCCCTGCTCCTCGCCTTGCTCAGCCGGGCGGCGGATGGCGCCTTTGTGCCGGAAAAGGAAGTCCTTGCGCAGGCGGATGTGAGCGCCTCAGTGGTGGCCGCCACGGCGGAGAAGGGCTGGGTGGTGCGCGCACAACGCGCGGTCGATCCAGAGGAGGTGGCCGCCTCCGCGCAGCAAGCGCTGCCGGTCTTGAGTCCGGCCCAAGCCCGGGCGTACGATGCGCTGAGCACCGCCTGCGGCGAGCGGAAGAGCAGTCTGTTCCACGGCGTCACGGGCTCGGGCAAGACGGAAGTGTACGTCCACCTGATCGCCGATGCGTTGGAGCGCGGGGAGCAGGTGCTCTTTCTCGTGCCCGAGATCGCGCTGACCACCCAGCTCATCGGTCGCTTGCGCCGTCATTTCGACGCGTACATCTCCGTGTACCACAGCCGGTTTACGTCCCGCGAGCGCACGGAGACGTGGATGGAAACGCTGGCGGCGGACCGGGGACGGCGGGGACGTTTGGTCGTGGGGCCGCGGAGCGCGATGCATGTGCCGCTGCCGAATTTGGGCCTCATCCTCGTGGATGAAGAGCACGAGCAGAGTTTCAAGCAGCACGACCCGGCGCCCCGCTACCAGGCGCGCGATGTGGCCCTGTGGATGGCGCGGCAGCGGGGCATTCCGTGCGTGTTGGGCAGTGCGACGCCTTCGGTGGAGACGGCGTGGCATGCGAAGGAGGGGCGGCTGGCGTATGTGGCGCTGAGTCAGCGGTTTGGCAAGGTGCAACTGCCGGAGATCCAGTGCGCGGACTTGCGGAAGGAGCTAAAGCAGCGCTCCATGAAGGGCCACTTTTCGATGATGTTGCGCACGGCGATGGAGGAGGCCTTTGCCGCGGATCGGCAGGTGATTTTATTCCAAAACCGCCGCGGGTATTCCCCCATGTGGCTCTGCGATTTTTGCGCTTGGACCCCGGAGTGTCCGCGCTGCGATTTGCCCTTGACCCTGCACAAATCCCACGCCCAGCTGAATTGCCACCATTGCGGCTACCAATTGGCCCCTCCGCCGCACGCCTGCGACCAATGCGGCAGCACGAAGATGAAACCGAAGGGGCTCGGGACGCAGCGGATTGAGGAGGAAATCGCGGAGATGTTCCCGCGCGCCCGCGTGTTGCGGATGGACCAGGATTCGACCCGCAGCAAACACAGCCACGCCCGGATGGTGCAGGCCTTTGCGGCCGGGGAGTACGACGTGTTGGTGGGCACGCAAATGGTGTCGAAGGGCTTGGATTTCGAGCGCGTCGGCCTGGTGGGCGTGATGAGCGCCGACCGGATGCTGAATTTCCCCCATTTCCGGTCGTTTGAGCGGGCGTACCAAATGCTCACCCAGGTCGCCGGGCGGGCCGGCCGTGCAGGCCAGCGGGGACGCGTGGTCATCCAGACCTTCGTGCCGGACCATTGGGTGCTCAGCCACGTCATGGAGCACGATTATGCGGGACTCGCCCGCCATGAATTGCTGGAGCGCAAGGAACTGGTCTTTCCGCCGTATTGCCGGCTGATCCGGTTGGTGCTGCGGCACACGGATGTGGAGGTGCTTGTGCGGGCCGCCGAGGTGCTCGGAAACCGACTGAAACAGCGGTTTGGCGAGCGGGTGCACGGGCCGGAGGTGCCGGCCTTGGAGCGGGTGAACTTGCTTTATCACCGGGTGCTCTTGCTCAAATTTGAACGGGATTTGGCCCCCGCGCATTACAAGGCCTTGCTCGCAGAAGATTTGGCAGAATTCGCGGCAAACGCATGGGGCAAGCGCATCCGCGTTACGGTAGACGTGGACCCCGCTTGATCGTCCACGGCGCGCCCTGCGGGCTCAACCACGTCACGATGCTGCCCGCCGGCGGCAGGTGCACCGCTTGTTCGCCGCCGTGCAGCACGCATTCCTGCTCCCACAGCTGTTGGCCAAGCGTGTTCCAACCCGTGACGCGCCACAGGCCGGCAGCCGCTCCGCGCACCCGCATGCCTTCGGCGGTAGGGGCGAATTCCGGTGCCTGATCGGAAGCGAAATGGCCCACCCCGACGGCGGGCGCAAATCCATGGAACGTGACGACATCGCTGCCGGAGTTTGCAACACCCAACGTGTCCAAGTCGATGGCGTAGCTGATGTCGGCTGGGCTGCTGAGCCCGCTGGTCACCACGGCTTCGGAGGACGCGAAGTCGGCAGTGAAGCGCGTGATGCGGTTCGGGGACCACGAGCTGACATACGCGCGCCCGCTGCCGTCGAGGTCGATGCCGTCGCAGTTGTTGAGGCCGGTGGAGGCCACGACGGTGCTCACGGCCGCGGTTTCCAGGTCGACGGCGTAAATGCTGCACGCGCCCCAGGTCACGACAAGCGCGCGGTTGTTGGCTTCGTCGATGACCACCCCGTTGGGCGTGGCCCCGAGGTTGCTGACGAGGACCGTGGACGCCATGTTCGCGGGGTCGCTGATGTCCACGCGGTGCAAGGCGCCCGTGCCGAAGTCGCTGATAACCAGTTCGCCGGAGCGGCTGCCCATGCCATTCAGGAAGGAGGCGCCGGGGATGTTGAGGGTCGAGATTTGGCTTTCACTGACCAAATCCACCGCCCGCAGCACCCCATTGTGCAGCGCAAACAAGTGGCCATCCACCACCTCCATCCCGTGCGAAGCGCCCACCGACCCGAAGGTCGTCCAGGTCGCCCCCGCGTCGTCCGTGCTCAAAATCGAGCTGCCATTCGAGACGAGCCACCGTCCGGCGGGGTCGTATTCGACGGCTTCGATGTTGGACGGGGTTTGGGCCGAGGCCGAAAGGTGGGCGACCACGAGGACGCAGAAGGGGAGCAGGCGGTTCATTTCATTCCGATTTGTTGCCGCGGAACAGCCGCGCCACGCCCAAATAAACGGCGGAAAATCCGGTTCCCACCATCGCAGCGTACCACCAAAGTTTGGCAGGCGGCATCCCCGGCTCGTCTGGGTGCACGATGTTCCAGGTGCGCTCCCATTGATTTGTGATCAACGCATGGCTTGCCCACACGACAATCGGCAGCAACACGAGCCAAGCCTTGAACCACGCTTCCCCCCACGCCGGAAGCGGTTCCCGCGCATCCCCCGGCTTCATGACCGCGCCCCGTAAATCGAACTCCCCACGCGGATCATCGTCGACCCCGCCTCCACCGCAATCCGCCAATCGCCGCTCATTCCCATCGACAGCACGTTCCATCCGCCCGACGTCTCGAACAACCTCCGCAACCCGCGAAACTCCTCCGCCACCTGCGCTGCATCGTCCGTGAACGTGGCCATGCCCATCAGCCCCCGGGCGCGCACGTGCGGAAACCGCTCGAGGAGTCCCCCGTCCAGCGCGGGCTGCAACGCTTCGGGCTGCCATCCGAACTTGTGTTCCTCCTGGGCGATGTGCACTTGGAGCAACACGTCCTGCACGCGTCCCACCTTTTCGGCCTGCTTGTTGATTTCGGCCAGCAACCGCTCGCTGTCCACGGCGTGGATGAGGTGCACAAAGGGTGCGATGGCTTTGACTTTGTTCGTTTGCAGGTGGCCGATTTGGTGCCAACGCACGTCCGGACCGAGGGCTGTTGCCTTTTCCACCAATTCCTGCACCCGGTTCTCTCCCAGGTCAAGCTGCCCGCACGCCACCGTTTCCGAACACGTGGCCACAGGATGCGTTTTCGTTACCGCGACAAGGGTCACCCCGTCGGGCAATTCGGATTGAATCGAGGCGATGCGTTCACAAATCATGGGGCGTCGAATTGGTAGATGAACAACCCGCTCCGCAGTTTGGGTTCAATCCACGTGCTCTTCGGCGGAAAGGTGCCGCCCAAATCCGATACCCGTTTCAACTGTTCCGTGCTGACCGGAGCGAGCTCAAACACACAGCGATCCGGGTGACGGGTGACGCGCGGCCACCATTCCGACCGCGGTTCCGCTCCTGCGATGTACCGCAACCGGTGATCGTGGCGCGGATCGGCAATCCCCCAAAACGCGTCCAGCACCTCGCTCCCGAGCCACCCGCCATCGACACGGTCAATCGGCCCCTCGTGCAATTCCACCCGCCAGGAACCCGTCCCGTGGTGAATCCGAAACGCCCCCCGCACAAGCGGCCGGTCCTCCGACGGCTCCACCTCCTCCACGCGGGCTACGTCCGGGTGCGCTGCGAGCCGATCCAACCAACCCGACGGCGCTTCCGGCAATTCCCTGACCTCCCGGTGGTACCCGAGGATCACCAGCTCCCGTTCCGGGATCACAAAGCTCAGCAACCCCTGCCGCCCTGAATCCCCCGGATGATCCGCGGCCACCCGGTAACTCGAGGCCGAACGGTGGTGCCCATCGGCCAAATACAACGCCTCCGCTGCGTTCAGTCCCGCCTCCATCGCCGCGACATCCCCGTCCGCCACCCACCAGGCCGTGTGCCGAACACCGTCCGTGGTGGTGAAGTCCACATCCGCCCGGCCCGCCGTCAACTGCTCGACCAACCCGTCCAGTTCGGCCTCACCGGCATGCCCCGCAGGCCGCGCCATCAAGACCGGCTCCGCGTTGAACCCCACCGTGTCGAGGTACGTCGCAAACAGTTCCTCCCGCGCGGCCAAGGTCTGCTCGTGCAGCCGCAACCGCCCGTCGGCATAGGCCGCCAAGTCCATCAGGGCCACGATGCCGGTGACGGTATGCCCGCCCGTGGTTTGGCGGTACACCGCAAACGTCGGCCGGTCCCGCGCCACCAGCCACTCCCGGTCGCACCACGACCCGTAAGCCGCCCGCACCCGTTCGAAATAAGGCACGGTCCCGCGTTCCTCCCGTTCGGCTTCCAACCCGTCGGGATTGATCACGTGCAGGTAGGAAAACGGATTGCGCAGCAACTTGTCGCGCAGTTCATCCTCGTCGTAGGTCAAGTAGGAACGCGTGGCGACGAGGTGCCCCTTGTCCGCCGGCGGGTGGACGATGCGAAAGGGCCGAAACGTTTTCAAGCGCTGACCTCGGTTGCGAGTGAGGCGACGATGTCAGCGATTTCGAGGCCGATGCGGTCCTGGGCTTCCACCGTGGCCGCACCGATGTGCGGGGTCGCGGCCACGCCGGGGTGCGCGAGCACGTCCGCCCGAGGGGCCGGTTCGCCCACGAACACGTCCAGGCCTGCCGCGCGGATGTGGCCCGACTCCAAGGCGGCCAGCAGGGCGTCTTCGTCCACGACCCCACCTCGGGCGGCGTTGACGAGCAGGGCGCCTTGTTTCATTTGGCCCAATTCATCCGCGCCGATGACGGCCCCACCTCCCGGCTGGGCTGGAATGTGCAAGGAAATCGCGTCCGCCGAAGCCAACGCCTCCGCCATGGGCACGAGCTCCACTTCCACGGTCACCTCCTGACCGCCTACCGTCCACGTCACGGGGCACACACCGGGCTCGCGGTCCACGCCGACCACCTCCATGCCTGCTCCGAGCGCATACGTGGCGAGCGATTGCCCGATCCGCCCCATGCCGATGATGGCCAGGCGCTTCCCGCGCAACTCCGTTCCCTTGCCGTAAGCCTTCTTCAGCCCCTTGAATTCAGCCGCCCCGCGCGTGGGCATGGCCGCAAAACTGTCGTTCAGGAAGCGGCTGAGGGCAAAGAGGTGGCCCATGACGAGCTCCGCCACGCTTTGGCTGCTCGAAGCGGGGGTGTTAAACACCGTGATGCCCTTTCCGCGCGCGTAGTCCACGTCGATGTTGTCCATGCCGACCCCGCCGCGCCCGATGAATTTCAGGGTGGGGCAGGCGTCGATGAGCGGCTGCCGCACCTTCGTGGCACTGCGCACAAGCAGGCCGTCGATGGCGTGTTCGTGGATGAACGCTTCAAGCGCATCGGCTTCGATGAAGGTGGTGTGCACCGTGTGACCGGCGGTTTGCAGGGCCGCGAGGCCGCTGGGGCTGATGCCGTCGTTTGCGAGGATGTTCATGGCTTATCCGTGGTGTTTTTCGAAGTGTTGCATGGTTTGGACCAAAACCTGGACCGATTCCAAAGGCAAGGCATTGTACATCGAAGCCCGGTACCCGCCCACGCTCCGGTGCCCCTTGATGCCGCTGATGCCCGCGTCCGCCCACAGCTTGTCAAAAGCCGCTGCGTCTGCTCCCTCCACCAGCCGGAACGTCGCGTTCATCTGGCTGCGGCTGCCCGCCTCGGCATGGCCGACGAAGAGCGGGTTGCGGTCGATTTCGGCGTACATCGCCTCTGAGCGCGCCTGCGCCCGGGCCTGCATGCCCGCGATGCCCCCGTTGTCCCGCATCCACCGCAGCATCAGCAGGGTCGTGTACACCGAGAACACCGGCGGCGTGTTGAACATGCTGTCCTTGTCAATGTGCGTGGCCAAATCCAAATACGCTGGAATGTCCCGCCCCGTTTGCCCCAATCGCTCCGCATCCACGGCATAGAACACCGTGCCCGCTGGCCCCATGTTCTTCTGTGCGCCCGCGTAAATCAAGGCGTAATCCTCGGCGTCGAACTCCCGGGAGAAGATATCCGAACTCATGTCCGCCACCAATGGGGTGTCCCCCTTCGGCAAGGCGGCGTATTGCGTGCCGAAAATCGTGTTGTTCGTCGTGATGTGCAGGTAGGCATCGCCCGCCTCGGCAGCACAATCCGGAATCCGGTCGTAGTTGCTCGCTTTCGAAGAGCCCACCACGTTGATGGCGCCCAAGCGCTTCGCCTCCTTGATGGCTTTGTTCGCCCACGTGCCCGTGTCGACGTAGCTCGCCTTTCCGTCCGCCGGCAGGAAGTTGTAGGCGGCGGTCAAGAAGCCGAGGCTCGCCCCGCCTTGCAGGAAGAGCACCTCGTAGCGGTCGGGCAGGTTGAGCAGGGATTTGGCCAGCGCGCGCGCCTCCTCCATGACGGCGACGAATTCCTTGCTCCGGTGGGACATTTCGATGAGCGAAAGGCCGCTGTCACCGAAGGATTGAACCGCTTGAGCGGCTCCTTGCAGCACCTCCTGCGGCAGGATGCAGGGGCCGGCGGAAAAGTTGTGGACTTGCATGGCGCAAAGTTGTGGAAAATCCGCCGGATGCCCCGGATTTTTGGCCCCTTTTTATCGGCCAAATCCCGGTTACTTCTCCACCACCTGCAACGCCGCTTCCCGGGTCGACCGGAGGATGAACAAGCCCGTGACATCGATGGCGCTCGCATCGGTGCACCGATCAGCCAGCGCCTTCAGCAGTTCGAGCCGGCGGGATTCGCTTCCGATGCGCTCGATGCAACGGCGGACCATGGCGGGTGCGAGGCAACGGTTGGCTGCCCAGTGCGCCATGGCTTCGAGCTGGTCTTTCTCGAAAATGAGGGCATCCCAGGCGGCTTCGGCGGCTTCGAGGTCCCGCATGTTCGAAGGAGGGAAGCAAGCGGCTTCTGCCGTCCAGCGCCATGCGGCGACCTGCTCGCGCGTCAGGGTGAGGTCGGTTTCGAACTGCTCCGGGGCGACGTAACCCGGGGCCGCCAGTGCGAGGCGCGTACAAGGAAGCTGGCGTTGGGCGACCTGGCCCGTTGCGCGGTCGACGAGGCGCACGTTGAGGCGTTGTGTGGGGCAAGGGCCGGACCACGTCCAAACCGTATCGCGCCAAACCGTGTCGAGGACGAGTGAGTCGAGCGGGATTTGGACCTGGATCTCAGGCAGGGCGGGGAGTGAATCGGTTTGGGCAGTCAGGCCAGCAGCCCACAGCGTGCAGGCCCATGTCGCAACTTTCATGCGGCAAAAGTACGGGTTCGAACGGGGGGCGGCAAGGGTTACCGGTTGAAGAGCCGGCGGCGGACTGGTGCAAGCCAGTCAGGGTGGGCGCCTGCGAGCAATGCGGGGGCGAATCGGAGGATGGCCAGGGTCGCGCCACAGCCGAGGCCGCCGGTTGCGGCGAGCCGGATGGCCCGTCCGGTCCAGCCATCGAGGGAGGAAAATGCGGTTTGGCCCGCCCACGTCGCTGCCACGAACACCGCGCCCGCCAAGAGCCCCGGCAGCACGGTTCGCCACCAATTCCGCGGCATCGCGCACGTGCGCCCCACGAGCCACGTCATCCCCGCAAACTGCACCGCCGTGGCCGCCAACACGCCCCAAGCCACCGCGTACACCCCGCCGTCCGCGCGCATGCCCTGCCCCGCGGCCACCGCCACACCGGCAAAGAACACGACCTTCCAAACCAGCCCGCGCCACAGCTCGTCGCGCGCCCGCACCACGGCATCGCCCACCTTCGTCAACGACCGAAACGGCACCCCGAGGAACAGCACCGCCGCGATGGGCGCGGCTCCGCTGAAGGCCTCGCCGAGGTACAGGATGGTCAAATCCTCCGCGTTCCCCCACATCCACAGAGCTCCCGGGATGACGGCAAAGGCGAGGTACTGGGTGGCCCGCGAAACCGTTTGTTGCAAGGCCGCCTGGTCGTCCTGCATCTTCGACATCCCCGAGAAGAGCACGCTGTCGCTGAGCTTGCCGAGGAGGGTGATGGGCAGTCCCATCAGGGAAACGGCCCGGTCGTAGTAGCCGGTCGCCGTCCAGCCGCCCGGCGCCTGCGAAGCGACGCGCCCGACGATGAGGGTGTCGACTTTGCTTGCCGCGTAGGTCGCGAAATTGTATAGGGTGCTCCGCCCGCCGTAGCCGAGCATGGTGCGCAGGGCTTGCCCGTTCCAGCGGCCACCGCGGCTCGCCTGCCAAGTGAAGGACCAGTAGGTGAGGCCGAGGACGAGGTTTTGGACCAAAAGCGCCCCGACATACGCCCAAACGCCCCAGCCGAGCCACCCCAGCGTCAGGCCCACCGCGTAATTCCCGACGAGCATGCCGGCCATCGCCCCGATGAACAGCCGCTTGAACGCCATCTGCCGCACGAGGAAACTGCGCGGGACCACGGCGATGCCCCCGAGGATGAAACTCAGGGCGATGATCCGCAGCACGTGGGTAAGCAGCGGCTCGGAGTACCACGCACCGATCGCTGGCGCCGCCACGTGGAGCGCTCCGTAAAAGCAAGCGCCGAGCCCGACCGAAAACAGCCCGGCCGTCCGCAAATCGTTCGGGTGCAAGGACCGCTTCTGAACGATGGAAGGCCCGATGCCGATTTGGGCAAAGATTTCCACGAACCCGACCACGACCAGCGCAATCGACATGACGCCGAAATCAGCCGGCGTCAACAGCCGGGCGAGGGCCCAAACGAAGACGAGCTGCAACACGACCTGCGCCCCGACGTTGATGCTCTGCCAACGCACGGAGTCCGCAAACCGCGGCAGCTCGTGTCCGCTCTCGCTCATGCGATCAGCGTGCGTAATTCACGGAGCGCTTTTCCCGGATGACGGTGATTTTCACTTGTCCCGGGTAGGTCATCTCGTTCATGATCCGCTGCGAGATGTCGAACGAGAGCTGATCCGCCATGTCGTCGCTGACCTCGTCGCTTTCGACCATGACCCGCAGTTCGCGGCCCGCCTGGATGGCGAAGCTCTTCGTAACGCCCGGGTACTCCAACGCCAAGTTTTCCAAGTCGCGCAGGCGCTGGATGTACGCTTCCACCATCTCCCGCCGTGCGCCAGGACGCGCACCCGAAATGGCGTCGCACACCTGGATGATGGGGGACAACAACGTCGTCATCTCGATTTCGTCGTGGTGCGCTCCGATGGCGTTGCAGATGTCGGGGCGTTCGCCGTAGCGTTCCGCGAGCTTCATGCCGAGCAGGGCGTGCGGCAATTCGCTTTCCTCGTCGCTCACCTTGCCGATGTCGTGGAGGAGGCCGGCGCGCTTGGCCGCTTTCGCGTCGAGGCCGAGTTCGGCGGCCATCGTGGCGCAGAGGTTGGCGACTTCACGGCTGTGCTGCAACAGGTTTTGGCCGTACGACGAACGGTACTTCATCCGGCCCACCATGCGCATCAGCTCCCCCTTCATGTTGTGGATGCCCAAATCGATGCACGTCCGCTTCCCGATCTCCCGGATCTCCTCCTCGATTTTCTTCGTCACCTTCGCGACCACCTCCTCAATGCGGGCCGGGTGAATCCGGCCGTCCGTGACGAGCTGGTGCAGGGACAACCGCGCAATCTCGCGGCGCACCGGGTCGAAGCAGCTCAGGATGATGGCTTCGGGCGTGTCGTCCACGATGAATTCAACGCCCGTTGCGGCTTCGAGTGCGCGGATGTTCCGGCCTTCCCGACCGATGATGCGGCCTTTCACGTCGTCGTTGGCGATGTTGAAGACCGAGACGCTGTTCTCCACGCTGTGCTCCGTCGCTACGCGCTGAATGGTCTGGATGACGATCTTCTTCGCTTCCTGGTTCGCTTTCGTCTTCGCGTCGTCGAGGATTTCTTGCACTTGTTGGTTGGCAAGCACTTTCGCATCCTGCACCACCTGTTCCCGCAACGCCGCTTTCGCTTCATCCGCCGTCATGTTGGCGATTTTCTCGAGCAAATCCACGGCCTTCTGGCGTTCCTTGTCGAGTTCCTGCGTCTTGTTCGTGAGGGCTTCGAGCCGCTGGCTCACCTTTTCCTCGTCCTTCGTCAGGTTCTTCTTGCGCGATTCAATGCTCTGCAATTCCTTCTGCGCGCGGTTCTTATCCTGCCGCACGCGCTCTTCGCGTTCCTCAATTTTTGCGGAGCGGTTCTTGATTTCTTGCGCATGCTGCTCCTTCAAGGCCAAAAACTTTTCCTTCGCCTGAAGGATTTTCTTCTCCTTGATGTTTTCGCCTTTCTGTTCCGCTTCTGCGATGATGGCTTCACCGCGTTTCGTCAATACTTTGCTAAAGAGGACGTAGCCTCCCGCGCCACCGGCTGCGATTCCGACAACGGAACCAAGGGCAATCGATATGGGGTCCATGGAATGTGTTCAGGACCCGGTCAGGGCTGCGTCGATGCGCGCAAGGAGGTCGTTCAGTCGGCGTTCGTTTTCTTCGCTGATGGCCGCGGGTTCGGCGGCTTGAGTTTCGGCAGGGCGCGTGGCGAATTGCAGGGCCGTCATGGCCAGCAGGTCGCCGCGATCTTGCACTTGATATTGCTTCCGAAACGCCTCCACTTGATGGCTCACTGCTTCGGCAGCGGCTCGCAATCCCTCGGCTTCTTCAGCGGGGACGGACAGCGGATAAACGCGTCCTGCGATGTTCAAGCGAATGGTTTCCATGGCTCAGCGTTGAAGCAGGGCGATGCACGCATCGATTTCCTGCACGATTTCGTTGATGACTTCCTGCGGCAAGGCGGCCGAGGTCGGGTCGGGTTGAGAATATGTTGAGGGCGATTCTTCCTGTTGGGTTTCCATGTCCTGTGCCGCGAGGTCGGCCTTCATTGCGTTGCGCTCCGCCCGGAGTGCATCCACTTCACCTTGAAGCCGTACCACTTGTTCCGCCGAAGACCGCGCGCGCTGCACCACGTTTTCATGTTCCACCACCAAGCGTTCGTATTGCGCCAACAAGCGTTGGGTGCGTTGCATCAGCAACTCGAGGGCTTCGCGTTCGCTCGGCGTGGAAGAATCGGTGGGTTGGGACATAACAGGTTTGAATCCTTACAAAAGTAAGTAAATTCCCGCACCGCTGGGGGACTGAAATCAGTGTTTTGGCCGTTAGTTTTGCCCGTGAACCTGTTTACAAGCCGCCCGTGCATCGACCCGTTTTTGCTGCGCTCCGATTTGCGCATATCTTTCTGATTGCTATATTGTTAGGGGTGGGCCAAATCCGTGCCCAAGTGCCCGAAGTCCGCGGTGGGTTGCCCCCACAAACGGGCCTTGCGGCCCCCTTGCAGGTCCCGCTCGTGCTCGCCGGAAACTTCGGTGAGCTGCGCTCAAACCACTTCCACACGGGACTGGATTTCAAAACCTTGGGTAGGGAAGGCCTGCCGATCATTGCCGCCACCAACGGGGTGGTGTCCCGCATCCGAACCGGTCCCTATGGCTACGGCAACGCCCTCTACTTGAATTCTCCCGAAGGCTTGACCACGGTGTACGCGCACCTGCAGCGGTTCGCCGAGCCCGTGTCCACGTGGTTGTGTGAGGAGCAGTACCGTTCAGAACAAAACGAATACGATGCGGCCCCCCGGCGCGCCTTCGTGTTCTCCCAAGGTGACACCCTCGGATGGAGCGGAAATTCCGGAAGCTCCGGCGGCCCGCACCTCCATTTCGAAGTCCGCGAAACGGCGACGCAGCGCCCCATCAATCCCTTGCTGTGGGACTTCGATGTGGCCGACAGCCGCCCGCCGCAGCTCAGCGCCGTTTGGCTCATCCCGGAGGCGGGCAGCGAAGCGGACGGCCGCTCGGTGCCGGTTCGCCTCGATGCCGACGTCGAGCGCATCGAAGTGGCCGGGCGCGTCCGGGTGGCAGCCGAGGCCTTCGATCGGCTTTCGGCCGCGCACAACGTCTGCGGGGTCTACCACATTGCGGTGGAGTTGGACAGTGTGCCCTGGTTCGAGGCCACGCTGGACACCCTGGATTTTGCGGTGGCTAGGGACATGAATGCCCACGCGTTTTACCCGATTTGGCAACGGAATCGGGACCAAATCCACCGACTGCACCGCCTCCCCGGCAACCGCCTGCCCATCTACGACCGCAGCAGCCGCAGCGGCCTCATCGACGTGCTCCCTGGCCAAACCCGGCACCTCCACATCGCGGTGGCCGACGTCCACGGCAACCGAGCGTCCCGCACCCTGACGCTCGTCGGCATCCCACGCCCACCGGCCGCCCCCGAAGATCCGCCCACCTTCGGCGCAGCCCTGCGTTACGACGTCCCGTTCACGTTCGCCGATTCGTCGGGCCTGCGCGTCGAGGTCCCCGCGGACGCGTTTTACGAAGACACGTGGTTCCTCTGCGGTCCAGCCGTCGGAAAGGGTTGGCACATCGGCTCGAGCGACTTGCCCGCCCGGAAGGACTTCACTGTGGAATTGCCGGAACATGCCGGCTGTGGATTCCGTGGCCACGTCGCCGTGCGGTGGGAGGACGACGAAATCGAAGCCGTTGTCCCCGGGCGGCCGCTCGTGGGCGGTGGGCTGAAGTTCACCACCCGCAACCCGGGCGTGTACTTCGCGGCGTGCGACACCGTTCCGCCGCACATTGCCGTGCGAAGCTTGCGCCCGAGTGGTTTGCCGGAGCAGCCCCGTGCGCTCGCCCTGCAATTCGAAGTGGCCGATGACTTGAGCGGGGTGGAGGAGGTGTCGGCTTGGGCGGACGGTTGCTGGCTGCGGTTGCAGTGGGATCCGAAAAAGGACCGGGCGTACTACCTGTTGGAGGACGGTCGGCACCTGCCGGGGGAAACCCAGACCGTCGTGTTCGAAGCCCGGGACGCCGCGGGCAACGTGGCGGAGTGGAGCGGCCAGGTCCGTTGGCCGTAATCACCGGATGAACCCCGCGCTGCCGCTGCGCAACCGGTTGTAATCGACGAAGAAGAGGGCGCGGATGGACAGGCTGTTGAAGAACCCGTTGTCGAGCATTTGGCCAAAATTCTCCGCGTAATTCGAAGGTATCAGGCTTCCGTAGGTCTGCAAATTGTTCTTCCACACCACCGTCAGGAAAGAGGCCGGAGCAAAGTTCCATTCGTAGACCAAATCCACACTCCACGCATTGAAATTCACGTCGTAATCCGACCGCCCGTCGCCCCCCACTTGCACCAGGTCGGTCGGTTCCAGGTCGCCCGCGAGGTTGAGGACGAGGAAATCGTGGTAGCGGACGCGGCTCCAGCTGTGGCGCACCCGGCCGCTCAGGTTCATGCGGTTGTTGAAGATGTGGCGCACATTCCAAACCTGGGTGATTTCGGTGTTGTCCCGGTCGCCGAACAGGCTGACAGGAGGCGAGCTCCAGATGTCGAGCACATCGGCCCACCCGCGCTCGTGCGATTTGCGGATGACCTTCCAAACGTAATCCGTGGACCACTTGTCGTTGATGCGGAGCCGCGGGGCGAGCCGAATGGTGTGCTCCTTCCAATTGCGGTATTCGGGGCCGTTCGCATAGCTCAAGAACACGTCAAGCGCGAAGGTCCGCCGGTAGTCCGAGCTGAACCAACCTTCCGCGTTCCACCAGCGGGGCTCGTTCCAGGCGAGGCCGTCGACGCGGGACACGAAGATGTTTTGGCCATCCACGGGCATCGACATCATCCGGAAGTTCCACGTGTGAAACGCCCGGGTGGTGCCGCGCACGTAGCCGTCGACGACCCAGCTGGCGAACATCCGGGGCGATTCCACGGCGGTCAGCACGGTGCTCAAATCCGCGGAAACGCGGTTCCACCGGCCTTTCGGGGTGAAGCGGTTCCAGTGCACGAATCCGTAGCTCGTCACCTCGTTCGGCGCTTGCAGGTATCCCAAGGCATTCGGGTCGAAGTCCGCAGTTTCCGTGTAATGCCCGAGGCCGTAAGTCCATTGCCCTTTCAGCCGCCGCGCCTCGAGGGACCAGGCTTCGCCCTCGGCACCCGCTTCGGTGCCGTGGTAGCGGTTCATTTTCGCACTGCCGACGAGGTTCCACCGCTGCTGCTCATCGCGCACATTGAACGTCACGGCGTGGGCGGAAGCGTCCGGTTCCGCGCCCTCGTGCAGCACCAGGGTGGAGGTCGCGTTCACGAAGCCGTTGTTGGGCAGGTTTTGGTCCAAAACCGCCACCGTATACGCGTTCAGCGCCTCGCTTCCCCCCACGGTAT
Organism: Flavobacteriales bacterium; assembly: GCA_023264155.1. Lineage (GTDB taxonomy): Bacteria > Bacteroidota > Bacteroidia > Flavobacteriales_D > Sanyastnellaceae > JALQTD01. The sequence continues at coordinate 14,913 of JALQTD010000036.1, forward strand.
CCCGGGCCACCGCCTGCAACACGCCCAACCCCGTGCCCCCGGCCGTCCGCCCGTAAATCTTCGTCGCGTTCAACAACTGGTCCTCCACCCCAATCCGGCGGCTGTAAAACAACCCCGCCTTGTTGAACAGTTCAGTCCCCTCCTGGAAAAACGGCCGGTTCTCGTTGAATTGAATTTCGAACGGACTCAAGTTGAGCACCAAGTTGTCGGCCACCACTTGCCCGAAATCCGGCACCAAGGTCATGTCCACCGTGAACGCATCGCCCAGCCCCAACTTCAGGTCCATCCCGCCCTTGTAGCTGCCCACCATGTCCCCGCCGGCAGCGTTGGCATACCCGGACAAGTAGGGGAACAAGCTGATGCGACGCGGCGGGTCGATGCCGGCAATGCCCCGCAGCAGACCGCCCTGGTTCAGCTCGCCTTGCAAATTCGGGTCTTGCGGCTGCCAATGCGACGATTCCCGGATCCGGCGGATGGTCCGCGAGGCATTGAACCCCCACACCTGCTCGCCCCGGTTCGCAAACCGAAAGGCCATCCAAGGGATCTCGAACTCCGCCACCCAGCCCAACGAGTCGATGCGTGTCACCACGTTCCAGGCGGCATTCCAGCTCACATCCGCCGACTCCCCATTCAACAGTTCGTCCACCTGTATGCCCTCGGGCGTGGTCGTGAACCGCACCCCGTTGATGCCGTCGTTGAACGTGCTGAACCACATGGAAAAGGCGTCGGTGTTGTCGATTTGGTCGCGCGGGCTCAGCTGATGCAAAATGCTGTCGGGCGCGCTGTCCCACATCCGCGCGGCGACATAGAGCGCCTCGTTATCGTAGGCCAAAACCACTTCCGTCTCCTCACTCGGTGGCTCCCCCGGCCGCGGCGCGAGCTGGGTGAACCCCTCCGCTACGCCCATTGCCGTTGCCCCGGCCCAGCACGCCTCATCGAGCACCCCATCGAGCACCACGCGCTCGCCTTCCCCCAACGGCCGTGCGAACACCTCGCGTTGCACCCCTTGCCCATGCGCCCAACTCGCGCCGAGCAACAGCACCCCCAGCATTCCTTTAGCGATAGACCCCACGGCGATTGAGCATGTTGCGGTACGCCTGCGCGTTGCGTTTGTGCGCGGCATAACTGGTGGCAAAAGCGTGCAACCCGGAATCGTCCGGCCGGGCGCACATGTACAAGTAGTCGTGCGTCTCCGCGCGCAACACGGCATCCACAAAGGCCGATTCGGGGATGCGGATGGGGCCCGGTGGCAGGCCCTTGTGCCGGTAGGTGTTGTAGGGAGAGTCCACGGATTTGTCGGCGTCGACGACACGCCGGATGGCCCAGTCCCCGATGGCGTATTTCAACGTCGGGTCGGCTTGCAGGAGCATGCCGCGCCGGAGTCGGTTCAGGTACAAGCCGGCGATGCGCGGGGCTTCTGAGAGTTTTGCCGACTCTTCCTGCACAATGGACGCCAAAATCACCGCCTCCTCCGGAGTCAAGCCCCACGCCTGGGCTTGCGCACGCCGCTCTTCCGTCCACCATTGGTTCGATTCGTAAATGATGCGTTTCACCACATCGGCCGCTGACACTTCCCAGTAGAGGTCGTAGCTGTTGGGGCGGATGCGCCACCGCATGCTGTCCGCGCGCAACACCGCGTCGACCGAAGCGGAATCGATCCACAGCGGCTCGGCGATGCGTCCAGCGATGACGCCGACGTCCCGGTGCGCCGGGAGCACGATGCGCACGGCTTCCCGTTCGCCACTCGCCACACGCCGCGCCGCGTCGCCCCCGGTTTCATCCCCTCGGAACACGTAGCGCCCCGGCCGCGCCTGCCAACCCCGCAAGGCCAACGCCGCCTGCACCTGCTCAGCGGCTGCTCCCTCGGGCCACGCCCCGTCGGGCGCGATTTCCAACACCCACGGCAACCCCTCACCGACTGGCAGCAACCAGTCCTTCGTCACTTGCCATCCCACGCCCGCGCCGATCAGTCCCACGAGCGCTGCGCCCAACACGACGTACTTCCATTTAAGCATCGGCTGAAGGGTCAAAGGCTTGCATCAAGTGCACATCGGCAAAGGCGGCGCCGCGCTTGACCCATTGCGTGAGGACGCCGCGGGATTCGAACGATGCCTCTGTGAAAATGTGGAGGCTAGCAGGGTGTTCTGCTGGGACTTCGGCGTACAGCATGCGCAGCCCTAAGTGGTCGAACGCGTAAGTCATGAGCAGGGCGAGGCCCACCTGGGCGTGCCCTTGCTTGCGGAAGGCCTGTCCGACCGCGAGGCCC
>JALQTD010000370.1 GCA_023264155.1 Flavobacteriales bacterium
GGCCGCCATACTTGGCCTTCCAGTTGTAAAGCGTCGCTTCCGACACACCATGCTTGCGGGCAAGATCGGCAGTCTTCGCACCAGCCTCCGCTTCCCGCAGCACCCCGATAATCTGCTCTTCTGTAAATCTCAGTCGCTTCATCGTCCGTTCCTTTCTCAGGGCCGGACTCTAATCAATCTTGGAGGGAAATCAGGGGGTCACGTCACCGCAAACCTGGTGTTCAATGGCCATTCAGCCGCCCAGCTATAGAATATTTGCAATTAAAGCGATGTCAGTCCATGGCGCGGCAATCAGTTCAACCCCCAAGCTTTCGCGCCCGAGGAATTGATTCAGGAGAGTGAATAATGCGTTTTTATGTCCGGCCCCAGCGTAGCCAGAACCGTGCGGGTTCCCACCTGGCCCTGGCTATTGCACTGGCAACCAGCGCCGTCATCGCAACGGCTGGTTTTGCCGAACCGGCCCATGCCGCAAAGAAGAAAGGCGGCGGTGATTATTCCAAGGAATTCATTGAAGCCTACAAGCCTTTAGAAACAGCAGTGAATGCCGAGGGCGCAGATATTGCTGCCGCTGCAGCGCAATTCCCAGGCCTGATTGCTGTAAGCCAGTCCCCGGCTGAGCTGATGGTGACTGGTAACCTGATCTACACTGCAGGATCGAAATCAAGCAACCAGAAGCTCCAGCTGCAAGGCATGGAAATGATGCTGACAAGCGGTCAAGTTCCTGTAGAAAA
>JALQTD010000371.1 GCA_023264155.1 Flavobacteriales bacterium
CCTGGACCTTCTACGGCTATGTCACGCACTTCAGCGTGCAAGGCGGTGTGGATGCAGTTGTGCAGGCCTCCGTGACCATCGAAATCGATGGCGACATCACCGAAGCTTAAAGAGAGAGACACCCATGTTGACCCGTGAACAAATTCTGCAGAGCGACGATCTGCCCCGTGAAACTGTCCAAGTCCCGGAGTGGGGCGGTGAGGTGCAAGTGCGCACCATGACCGGTACCGACCGCGACGCCTTCGAGGCCAGCTTGATTGGCAAGGAGGGCCGCCTTGAGAACGTCCGTGCCCGCCTGGTCTCGCTCACCCTGTGCGACGAGACGGGAAACCGCCTTTTCAGCGACGGCGACATCGCAGCTCTCGGCGGCAAAAGTGCCAAGGCGCTGGATCGTGTGTTTGCTGTGTCTCAGCGCTTGAACGGCATTGGTGCCGATCAGGTGGACGCTGCAAAAAACGACTGATCGCCCATCCCTCGCGGCGCTTTGTGTTCCGGCTGGCGCTGGCTTTGGGCCTGCCGGTGCGCGAGATGCTCGCATCGATGGGCTCGGACGAGCTGACTGAGTGGATGGCGTACTACCAGCTCGAGCCCTTCGGGGACTACCGGGCCGATTACAGATCGGGTGTGGTGGCCTCCACGTTTGCCAATGCCCACCGGGCAAAGGACGCTGTGCCATTCAAGCCTGAGGACTTCATGCCCTTTCTGGACAAGCCCAAGGCTACGCAACC
>JALQTD010000372.1 GCA_023264155.1 Flavobacteriales bacterium
AAATGTGTGGAAGTCCAATCCCTGGACCACCCGGTACCTCGGAACGCAAGAAGGGACTGAACCTCGCATTGTCGACTGGCTCTCCGGCGCATGTCTAATGGTCCGAGGTGAAACATTCACCGCAATCGGCGGCTTCGATGAGGGCTACTTCATGTTTGTGGAGGATGTTGACCTGTGTTTTCGAGCCAAAAAGCAAGGCTGGCGCTCACTACTCGTTCCCGAAGTGAGCCTCACCCACTCGGGAGCTCACTCCACCGGGCCTCGGATGGCAGAGATGGTCAAGGCGCACCATCAGAGCATGGGAAAGTTCCTCTTCCGCCTGTATGAGGGGCCCGTGTACTGGCCTATTCGTCAGGCTCTTCGGCTGGGGCTTTGGCTCAGGAGTGCAATCGCTCCGCTTCGCTATCGCCACACCAAGACCGACGCCTAAGCGTCAAGTTTCTTGTTCAGGACGGACTGTGATTGGTCAGCCTGAAACGAGTCGATCCAGTCTCGTAACTCGGGAAACGACGTGGATAGCATTCTGATGGCCAGCAAACCTGCGTTCTTTGCCTGCCCGATTCCGACAGTGGCAACAGGGATACCACTGGGCATCTGGACAATCGACAACAAAGAATCCATACCCTCTAAGTGTTTGAGAGGAATGGGAACACCAATAACGGGCAGAGTCGTGCTGGAGGCAATCATTCCCGGCAAGTGAGCAGCACCACCTGCTCCCGCGATAA
>JALQTD010000373.1 GCA_023264155.1 Flavobacteriales bacterium
GCACTTGGTCGTCGCCGATTCCGAGGGGGAAGATTTGGGCGTTGATGTTACCGCTGATGGTTCCCGCGGTGGTGACTTGCATGAAGAGGGTGCGCATGGTGGTTGCGTTCGGCAGGCCGTTAGGCGTGCCGTTCAACACGTACCAAGCGCCACCGGTGAAGTCGTCCATGGCGACGTTGGTACCGTTGAGTGGCGACATGGCGCTGAAGCACCCCAACCAAGGTTGTGCGGTCGATTCAACGGAACTGATTGCGGTTTGCGGCGGAACGGGTGCGCCTTCAATGCCGATGGTCACCCAGCTGTCGTACTGCAAGCTCGGGAAGAAGCCGAAGAACGCAGGATTGACGCCGTCCGCGGTTGAACCACTGGCAAAACCATCGTTGTAGAAGCCAGTCGACGTGTTCAAGTAGAAGGGGGCGGTGTCGTTTCCGTAGATGGAGCTCAAGAAGTCATTGCCGTTGACCATGTTGATGTAGAACCGATAGGTCGTGGTTCCTGCAATGCCATCAACTGCGTGCTCCTCCACCGTCATGGTGTAGTTGAGGGGCAACATTTCCGCCTGGTTCAAACAAGAACAGAAATCGCAGGACCCGTCATCATCGGTGGCGTCAGCGCTGTAGTTACACGCATTGTCGGCCGTGCAGCCACCCACTTCAAACTCGTCGCAGACACCGTCCATGTCGGCTGGAGCTTGCAGGGCCCATGACTTCATTTGTTCTTC
>JALQTD010000374.1 GCA_023264155.1 Flavobacteriales bacterium
CTGTACTTGCTCTTAAGTCCGAACTGTTGCTGACTTCTTTAAGTTCAACACCAACTGGAATACCAAAGCGTTTGAACGGACCAATACTTGCAATACCACTTAGACTGATTTCTTCAGCATTCAGTGTAATAGCACCAGTAAGTGCGTTAACATTAAAGAAATTACCTACTCTAAAATTACCAATTTGGTCAACTGTACCACCGGCAAATACTTTACCGTTGTCTGTTTCTGTAATTTCATTTGCAGCAATTGCACTACCGCCAAAGAATGGAAGTGCGTTATAAGTCACACCAGCACCAACATATTCAAATGCATGTCCTGATGTTGAAACAGTTGATACGTTTTGCATACTACCAAGTGTGCCTTCTGCAACGTATGTGACTTGAGGGAACAGGTCTAGTTCTGCAACGCCACCGTATTGTAGGTTAAGTAATCTAATTGCTTCATCTTCGATTGCTTGCGCATCAGCTAAAACTAATTCACGTTTTGCATTTGCACTTGTTTCAGCATTTGATTCATAATCATGATCAATTTCATTTGGCAACACTGGATAAATGCCTTGCGAAATAATTTCTGCAATTTTAGTCACATTGTTTTCAATTGAAAGAGTTGCAGTTGCAGTGCCGCCAGTTGCATTGTAAGTTTGTGTTAGACTATTGTCATCACTTGCCAAAACTTTCTGGTTTTGCCCTATCTTGCTCATTATACT
>JALQTD010000375.1 GCA_023264155.1 Flavobacteriales bacterium
GTCGTCGTCCCCGTCAGCCGGAGCGGGGTCAAGCACCACATCCCCCCCCATCATGCGGGTTTCCATTTCCCGCACTTCTTCGGGCTTGACACTCAACGCGGCGGCCACTTCGTCCACCTCATCGGCATTGAGCGTGTCTCGAGCGGCTTCGCTGTGGCTGCCGGCTTCGGATTGAAAGCCCGCTTTGAGTGAGCGCAGGTTGAAGAACAACTTGCGCTGGGCCTTGGTGGTGGCCACCTTGACCATGCGCCAGTTTTTGACGATGTACTCGTGAATTTCCGCCTTGATCCAGTGCAGCGCATAGCTGACCAGGCGCACCCCTTGCTCGGGGTCAAAGCGACGCACGGCTTTCATCAGCCCCACGTTGCCCTCTTGAATCAAATCGCCGTGCGGCAGCCCGTAGCCCAGGTACTGGCGCGATACCGAAACCACCAAGCGCAGGTGAGACATCACGAGTTTGCGCGCGGCTTCCAAATCGTCGTGGTCGCGCAGGCGGCGTGCGAAGTCTTGTTCTTCTTCAGCAGAAAGCATGGGCATGCGCTGCACCGCCGAGATGTAGGCGTCCAGGTTGCCCAAAGGCGGCATCACGCCCCACGCTTGCGCGGTGCTGATGTGGCGGTTTGGCAAAGTGGTCAATGCATTCATGTGTCAACTCCTGAATTGAGCAGATGTTTTGATGTTAGCACTCCTGTGTGCTGAGT
>JALQTD010000376.1 GCA_023264155.1 Flavobacteriales bacterium
AAGCCTTGTGCAATCGGTCGAAGGTGGCTCCTTCTTGCGTGAACGCTTCGAATGCGGCATCGTAGAGGTTGAAGTTGAATTGGGCATCGACTTTACCGCTACCGACGTAGCTTGCAATGAGCTCATCCGAGCCGTAGGTTTCCCCAATCTGGTACACATGGTCATCGCTTGCAGCACGAATTTTCTCTGTGAGCAAACGCGTAAAATTCATCGGGATGTGCTTGGTTGCATCGTGACGGAAGCCGTCGAAATCATATTCTGTGATCCACACCAGGGCGCTATCGCTCATGAGTTCTGCGACGGTATCGTTACGAAGTTCGAGGGTCGGCATGAAGGTGTCGAACCAAGTCGTCAAGCGTTCCTCGTCCCAAAGTTGGGTATTGAGTCGTCCGTCTGCCGTGTATTTGTTGGTGGCCCAATTTGGATGTTTCTGGTACACCGGATGTAACTCATGGACGTGGTTGGCCACATAGTCTAAAAGTACATTTTGCTCCTTTGCATGCGCATCGTCGAGGAACAAATGCAGCTCTTCAGGAGAAGCGAAACGGTGGTCCGGTTTGATATTGCTCACAGGCCAATATCCGTGGTATCCAGAGAACGTACTTACGGGTCCTCCTTGGTTCCACAGGCCCCAAGCATTTTCTGGGTTTTGTGTGATTGGGCTGATCCAAAGGGTGTTGGTATGGAGCGCA
>JALQTD010000377.1 GCA_023264155.1 Flavobacteriales bacterium
TTCAACTCTTCTTTCAACTTATCTACCTCTTGACCACCTTTACCGATAATCACACCTGGACGGGCAGTTGTGATCGTAACCGTTACCAAACGCAACGTGCGCTCAATAATGATTCGGCTGATGCTAGCCTTAGATAGACGAGCGTACAAATACTTTCTAATCTTGGCGTCTTCAGCGATTTTCTCGCCGTACTTACGACCACCGTACCATTGGCTGTCCCAGCCACGAATGATACCTAGTCTATTGCCAATAGGGTTGGTTTTTTGTCCCATTCTTCCCTTTCTTAAGATTCTTTACTACCTACAATCAATGTCACGTGGTTGCTACGCTTGCGGATGCGGTGCGCACGACCTTGTGGAGCAGCTTGAATACGCTTTAGCATACGTCCGCTGTCTACACTGATTTCTTTAACTATCAAACCCGCCTCTTCTAGGTTTGCTCCTTCGTTTTTAGCCTGCCAATTCGCCAAAGCGCTTAGCAACAATTTCTCCAAACGGTTAGAAGCTTCTTTCGGGCTGTATTTTAGGATGGCCAACGCCTTCTCTACCTCTACACCACGAATCTGATCCGCCACAAGACGCATCTTACGTGGAGAGGTAGGACAATCGTTAAGCTTAGCGATTGCGATAGCTTTCTTCGCTGCCTTGAGCGCATCAGCTGTTTGTTTCTTTCTAGCTCCCATCTCTTACTT
>JALQTD010000378.1 GCA_023264155.1 Flavobacteriales bacterium
ACTGGCAACATGCCGGTCAATCGCATCTGTACTTTGCCAGTGATTACTTTGAAGTGATGTACCAGTTTGCCTGTGCGCTCATCAAGGCCAATCTGGCTTACGTGGATGAACAGACCGCTGAAGAAATGCGGGCCAACCGCGGCACGCTGACCTCACCTGGAACCAACAGCGCCTGGCGTGACCGCCCGGCCGACGAATCGCTGCAGCGGTTTGCTGAAATGCGGGCGGGTCAGCACCCAGATGGGTCGATGGCGTTGCGCGCGCGCATTGACATGGGTTCGCCAAACATAAATCTGCGCGACCCGGTGATTTATCGGATCCGTCACGCGCATCATCACCGCACGGGCGATGCCTGGTGCATCTATCCCATGTACAGCTGGGCTCATCCAGTTGAAGACGCACTCGAGGGCATCACCCACAGCATCTGCACACTGGAATTTGAGGACCAGCGCCCCTTTTATGACTGGACCTTGAACACCTTGGCAGACCTCGGGCTGCTCAAACGCCCTTTGCCGCATCAGTACGAATTTGCCCGGCTGAACATGAGCTACGTGGTGACCAGCAAACGAAAGCTCTTGCAATTGGTCCAGGAAGGCCACGTCCAAGGCTGGGATGACCCGCGCATGCCCACGATTGCCGGCCTGCGCCGGCGTGGCTATTCCCCGTCAGCCATCAAGCTGTTTTGT
>JALQTD010000379.1 GCA_023264155.1 Flavobacteriales bacterium
AATCCACCGTGAAGAAGATTGGGGCCGCCGTCAGCTGGCTTACCAAATCAACAAGCTGAGCAAAGCCCATTACGTCTGCCTCAACGTGGAAACCACGAAAGAAGTGCTGGGCGAGCTGGAATATGCATTCCGCTTCAATGATGCCGTTTTGCGCCACTTGACGGTGCAAAAGAAGAAAGCCGAAACGGCAGCCTCTCCGATGATGAAGGCCGTGGAGCGCGAAGAGGCTCGCAAAGCTCAGCAACAGCAGGAGAACGCCTAAGCCATCGCTGCTGTGGCTGTGGACATCTCCGCCAGCAACCATTTGTGCTTAAGCGCAGTGGTGGTGGAAATGAAGCCCTTGCGCAGTACCCCTGCCGGCATTGAAGTCTTGGATCTTTGGCTTGAACAACAAGCAGTCATCTCTGATGGCGGTGTTGCTCGGCAAAATCAACTCAGGCTCAAAGCCATCGTGTTCGGTGAATTGGCCGTTTGGCTTCACCAGCAACCGTTGGGTATGTTGCATCAGTTTCAAGGGTTTTTGTCCAATGCCCGGCATGGCAAAAGCGTCGTATTTCATATTCAGAGTTTGATCTCAGACAGTTAGGAAAGTCATCATGGCTGCACCCAAACGATTCAATAAAGACAAGCGCAAGCGCAACAACCAGTCTCTGCTGTTCAAGCGCAAGCGTTTCTGCCGCTT
>JALQTD010000037.1 GCA_023264155.1 Flavobacteriales bacterium
AAGCGTGCGAAGCGGAAGGCATGGCGATCATGATCCACCCGTGGAACATGATGGGGAAGGAGGAAATGGAGAAGTACTGGCTGCCGTGGCTGGTGGGGATGCCGGCGGAAACGTCGCGGGCGGCGTGCTCGCTCATTTTTGGCGGCGTGCTCGAGCGCTTGCCGAAGCTGCGGGTGATGCTCAGCCACGCGGGCGGGTCGTTCTTGACCACGCTCGGCCGGGTGGAACACGGCTTCAATTGCCGGCCGGACCTTGTGGCGATCGACAACCCGGTGAATCCGCGGGAATACGTGGGGAAGTTTTGGGTGGACAGCATCACGCACGACGCGGATTTGCTGCGGTACATCCTGGCGTTGCAGGGCAGCAAGCGGGTGTGCTTGGGCACGGATTACCCGTTCCCGTTGGGCGATTTGGAGATCGGGGCGTACATCGAGGAGATGGGCTTGGCGCCGGAGGTGGTGGACGACTTGTTCGCGGGCGCGGCGTTGGAGTGGCTGGGTTTGGACCGCGCGCAATTCGAAGATTAAGGCCAAATCCACTCCGCCGTCAAGCAACCTATCCGCCCCAGCCCGCGTCCTTCCCATGAGCCTCATGGAACCCGAACTCCTCGAACTCATCGATGCGTGCAAGCGTGGGAAATCCCGCGCTCAGCGCGAGGTGTACCGCCGGTACAGCAGCATGCTGTTTGCGGTCTCCTTGCGCTACACGAACTCGCGCGAAGATGCGGAGGACGTGCTCCAAGATGCGTGGGTGAAGATTTTTCGCCACCTGAACACGTTTTCGCGCCACCACAGCTTTGAAGGGTGGTTGCGTCGGATCGTGGTGAACACGGCGATTACGCACTACCGGCGTCAATTGAAACATGCGTATCACGCAGATATTGACGAGGTCCATGCAACCCCCGCGGACTTGGAAGCGTTCAAGGATTTGGACTACACCAGAGAAGAATTGGATCACGCGATTGCTCAGCTGCCCACCGGCTACGGTACGGTGTTCAAGCTCTACGTCATCGACGGCTTCCGCCACAAGGAAATCGCCGAGATGCTGGAGATTGACATCAACACGTCGAAAAGCCAGCTCAGCCGAGCCCGCAAGTACCTCCAAGACGTGCTCGCCCACATGTCCCTCACTGCCCTCAAACCCGACCGTCATGAAGCTTGACGCCTTCGATCAATACATCCACGACCAGTACCAAGGGTACGAAGTCACACCTCCCGCTGCCCTTGAGGATGCGGTGATGGGCAAGTTGCGCCGGATGAAGTGGGCGCGCCGGGTGCGCGTGGGAGCCGGGGTGCTCGCGGTGTTGGCGGGCGGCGGTTTTTGGTGGGGAGCGACCACGGCCGAGTCCGTGGCCGACCCGGTGGCTCCGGCCGCTGCGCCTGTCGTTCGGGTCGCTGATCCCGTTGACCCCGCCCAGCCCGTTGATCCCGCCCAGCCGATGGCCGCTGAGCAAACCACGCCCGAAGTCCGGACTGCAGTTGAAGAAGCGGTGGCGGCAACCTTGACCGAAGCACCTGAAGTGTCCCCGGAGCGGCCGGCTGCCATGGCTCCGTTGGATTCGCGCATTGAGCCGGCGCCATTGGCCGAGTCGGGTCAGCCGGAAAAGTCCTTGCAAAAAGACCGGGGCGGCAGCGAGTTGTGGATTATTTCCGCTGAAGTGGAAGTGAAGGACCGGTGATTGCGGGTTAAGTTCGGCCCGGAATGTTGAAGCCGTGCGACGTAGGAAAGGTGGGCAGCATGCTGCTCGGGGGCCTCATGAGCTGTTTCGTGGCGGTGGCCGGTGGAGAGCAGGCGTGCTCGGGCGATTCGATTTTCATTGATGGGCGGGTCATCCGCGTGCAGGCTTCGGTTGAACTCGATACCGTTTCGCGGCCGCGGAGGTGGCAATTTGGTTGGAACGTACCCGGGCCAGATGAGCGGCGTCCGGTGAAGCGGCGGGTGCCGGCTTGGAACGCGGTCGAGGCGTGGAGTCGGGTGGCTGTGGGCGGCGGCGATTTGACGCGGTTGGAGGTGTTTGATGCGGGAATGCCCGCGGTGGGCGGAGGCCTGTCGTGGTCGCATGTGGCGCCGCGTCCGGGGCGCCGCGCCTGGGGTTTGGGGGGCCAAATCCAAGGCCAGTGGATGCCGACCACCAACTTTTCTGCATCCTTGCCCGACTCCCTCATCGGTTTCTTGCCCGCTGCGCGGGGCACGGTGCGGGCCGTGACCTGGGAACGATTCGACCTCGGCGTGGAGACCGACACGGTGGCGATCGGCTTGGAGCGCTCCACCGCATGGGGCTGGGCAGCTGCGGGGCTGCTGCGGGTGGAATTGCAGCCCCAAACGGCACTGAGCTTGGCCTTCGGGTTGGAGCGGTGGTCCCGCGACCGCACCACCTTGCGGGTCGGCGAGCCGGCCTTGGACCGGGCGCCGGTGCGTTCGTTCATTGCCCCGGGTGGGCAATGGCAACCGATGGCCCGGGTGGCGATTGATCATTCCTGGGGCCGAGGAGGGTCGACCTTCCGCGGCCGGTGGGGGCTGGGGTTCGGGGCTACGTGGCGCCCGGCCGAGCCGGACCCCGTGTCCGTGCAGTTGCGCCTCGGCGTGGCCCTCGGCCGGCGGTGACGGCTTTAGCAGATTTTGGCACGGATTTGGTACAACATTCTGCGTCTTCGTGCGTCTTACATACAGTGCAAGCAACGCCGGCGGTTCACCGGTTGCACGAAGATGATTTGGTTCAAGTTGTTTTGGTTAAGGTGCGGGGAGTCCGAACGCGGTCTCCCCGCATTCGTTTGCGCTGTTGCGGCGGAATTTTGCGTACCTTCAGCGGGATGAACAACGTGCTTCGGATCGTGTGTGCAACCGTGGGGGTTGCGCTTTGGGCTTCCTCTTCAGGCCAAACCCCTTCCGTCCTCAACGGCGGGTTCGAGACCTATTCCACCGCGCCCGCCGCACCCGGCGAATGGTACCACGCGGTCCAATGGGGCAACGCGGGCAGCGCGCAAAGCGACCCGGACTTCTTCCACGAAGACGGTACCGGCGGCGGCGACTTGCCTGAAACCCCCGTGGCCGTTGTCGAGGCCTTTTCCGGCAAAGGCGTGATGGGATTCACGGCAGCCACGGCTGATGGCGCAAACCGAAGGGAGTACCTCGTCGGCCGGTTTTCCACGCCGCTCGCAGTGGGCGAGCGCTACCGCATGCACTTCGCCCTGACCAACGGCGCCATCACGTCTTTTTCGCCCGCGGGCATCGGCGTGAGCGGCCTCGGATTGGCAGTCGTCCAAGGGGCGCCCGCTCAATCCCAACTCGAACCCCTCTCGCTTGCCCCGGTATTCGTGATGAACCAGGTGTTTTACGACCGCGACTGGGTGGAATTCGAATGCACCTTTACCGCAAACGCCGCGTGCGACCACTTCGTTTTCGGGGTGTTCGCTGACGACGCGGACATCTCCTTTGAGGCGGCAGAAGGCGGGAACCCGCAGATTGCCTACTATTTCACAGATGACTTCAGCATTGCCTTGGCACCGGATGAAGCGGAACACGTGCACGATGTGCGCGGTCCTGAAGGGGAGCCCCGTCCGGCCACAGGCGAACCACCCGCGGCGGAGTGGTTTGTGCCCAACGCGTTTTCTCCCAACGCGGATGGCGAAAACGACGTGTTCGAGCCGGTGTTGAATGCGTCGGAATTGGTGCGGTTTGAAATCTTTTCGCGTTGGGGCGAATCCTTGTTTGCCACGCGCTCAGCGGAGGAAATGGCGTGGGATGGCACGGACAAGAAGGGCCGCGAGGTCCCACAGGGCACCTACGTTTGGAAATTGAAAGTGCGGTTGGAATCGGGCGAACAGCGCGAATCAACGGGCATGATCACCCTCATTCGGTAAGCCCTTCTGCGGCTACCTTTGCCGCATGCAACACCACGTTTTTCGGCAAGTGGATTGTGGCGCTGCGGCCACCACCTTGGCGGGTGCCTACTTGCGCAACCGGTCGCATTTCCTTCCGGATCAAGCCGCCAACGCGCCGCGATTCCGGGAGGAAGTGGCGGCGCGCATGGCCCAGCGGTATGCGGATTTGGGCTTGATCCCACCGAATAGCTTGGATCAACTCGCTCAAGGCGGCCGCGTGTGGACCGCCGGCCACCAACTTGTTGCAGCCGGCGGTCCGGCTTTTTTTCACTACAAGATCTTGAGCATGGTGCGGCGGGCGCGGCTGCAGCCCGAGCCGCCGGTGGTGGTGTTTTGGCTGGCCTCGGAAGACCATGATTGGGAGGAAGTTCGTCGTTTTCCGTCGTCAAACGTAGCATGGGATGCGGCCGAACCGATGGGAGCCGTTGGGCGTTGGAGGTTGGACGAGGACGGTCGAGGTGCGTTGTCGCGTTGGGCGGATGAGGTGGACTTGCCGGCCAAATGGCGGACCGATTTGGAGGCGGATTACGCGGCTTCCACCACCTTGGCCGAGGCAACCTTTCGCTGCGTGCACCGGTGGTTCGGTGAGGACGGGGTGCTGGTGTTGGATGCCGACGATCCGGAACTGAAGCGGTTGGCTGCACCGCTTTGGGAGGCGGAACTCGCGGGCCACGGCATCGGGCCGGCCGTCGAGGCCCAAACCGCGCGGCTGGAAGGCGAGGGCTGGACGCCTCATTTGCATCCGCGTGCCGTGGCGTTGTTTGAACTTCGGCCGGAGGGACGGGTGCGGCTTGAGCGGTCCGGTAACCGGGTGCGGCCCGTGGACGGGGTTTGGTCACTCGAACCCGAGGAAGCTGCCGCCGCCGCCCGCGAGCGCGCTGCGGATTGGAGCCCCAACGCCGCGTTGCGCCCGATTTACCAGGAGTGGCTGTTGGCGAGCGAGGCGGTTTTTTTGGGACCGAGTGAGTTGGCGTACTGGCTGCAATTGGGAACGGCCTTCACCCACCACGGGCTCAACATGCCGCGGTTGGAATTGCGGGATGGCGCGCTCGGGTTGCAGGCCGCCGGCTGGGAGTGGCTTCAAGCCGCGGGGTGGCATCCGGGACAGGGGCGTGCAGGGGTGGAAGCGCTGTGGCGCGAGCGCTGTGCCGCAGGAGCGGCGGCGTACCTGCCGCCTTGGGATTTCGAACGGTGGGGAGCCGAGTTCGCGGCCAGTGTGGTGCCGTTGGAGCCGACGTTGGAAGGCGCCGCGCGTGCAGCCGTGAAGAAGATGGAAAAGGCGTATGACGCGGCGGCTGGAAAGGTGCGCAAGGCCTGGCGGGCGCAACACGCCGAAGAGGACGCATTCGTGGCGGCGCTCGCGGAGCAGGTGGCTCCGGGTGGAACGCCGCAGGAACGGGCGCAGCACGTGTTTGTGACGGCTGAGCTGGCCGGCGGTTGGCCGGCGTTCAAGGCGGGCTGGTGCGCAGTGGGCGGCGACGAGCCGCTGTTCATCGTTTGGGTCGGCGGAGCGAGCTGAAATCGGGGAGAGGAGGCAGGTCGGGAGAGCCGGTGCCGTCGAGGAAACGTTGGAGGATGAGGGCGGCCGCTACCCGGTCCATGCTGCCTTTTTGTTCCCGCTTTGATTTGCGCATGCCCCCTTGGACGAGGGCGTTGCGGGCTTCGCGGCTGGTGAAGGATTCGTCGACCCGGTGCACCGGGAGCGCGGGGTGGGAGCGGCGGAGGTCGGAAAGGAGGGCGGCGATGCCTTCGGTGCTGTCCGTGATTTGGCCTGGGTCCCCGACCACGATGCCGGCACAAGGCCGCTCAGCAATCAGGGCATTCAGGCGGTCCAGCAACTCCGCCGTAGCCACGGTCTCCAGCGGGCTTGCGATGATCGCGGCATCATCCGTGACCGCGATGCCTGTCCGCGCCTTGCCATAATCCAATGCAATCCACCGTGCCATGACCCGAAGGTAGGGCTATCTTTGCGACATGGCCGATTCGCAACTGCCCGAAGTGCATCAGGTGCTGTTCGTCCAGCCGGCGTTCATCGGCGATGTCATCCTCTTCACAGGGCTGCTCGAGACGTGGCATGTGGCGTGGCCTCGGGCGGCGGTTGACGTCTGGGTGCGCAAGGGGAATGAGCGGCTGTTCGCGGACCATCCGTTCGTGCGGGAAGTCCGGGTGTGGGACAAGTCGCATGCCCGCTATGCCGCGTTGCTGGGCCAAATCCGCTCCGTCCGCTCCGCCCGCTACGACGCCGTCATCACCCCGCACCGCCACGCCTCCTCGGGCTTGCTGGCCGGGCTCTCCGGAGCGCCCATCCGCGTGGGATTCAAGCAGAACCCGTGGTCCTTCCTGTTCACGCGCCGCGTCCGACACGTCCTCGAAAACGGCGGCCACGAAGTGGAACGCAACCACGGCCTCATCGCTCCGTGGTGCCCCGATCGTCGGCTGCCCCGGCTCTACCCCGGCACCGACCACCCCATCCCGGAAACGTGGCGCGGCGCCATCGTTCTCGCCCCAGCAAGCCAGTGGTTCACCAAGCAGTGGCCGCCAGAAAAATGGGTGGCGCTCCTGCACCAATTGGCCCACCACGCACCGGAGACCCCGGTCGTCCTCATGGGCGGCCCCGCCGATGCGTCCCTCGTGGACAGCCTGCTCCAGCGGTCCCGCAAGCATCCACGGGTGTTCCGCACCCCGGCCAAAGCCTCCCTCGACTATGCGGCCGCCGTCATCCAACGCGCGGCGTGCGTGGTGTCCAACGACAGCGCGCCCTTGCATTTGGCCAGTGCACTTGGGGTTCGGGCGGTGGCCATCTACTGCTCCACCGTTCCGGCTTTCGGCTTCGGGCCGCTGACACCAGGCAGCACCATCATTGAGGCCGAGGAGGAACTGCCCTGCCGGCCGTGCGGCGCACACGGGCATAAAAAATGCCCCGAAGGGCATTTTCAATGCGCGCGTTCCATCGGTGCAGAACGGGTGCGCGATGCGGTGTTGAACGCGTAATCAATTTTTCGTGTTCGCCTCGCCGATGTAAATGGGCGTGGGCGCTCCTTCCGTGCGGTCCATGAACACGCGGATGGCCGAAGTGCTGCCTCCCAAATCTTCCGTCATGAACACCTGCGACGTGCCCGTGCTGGGGTCCTTCAATCCGATTTGAATCGAGACGAGCTCGCCGTTGATCCAATCGATGTTGTCGTAGCGGAAGGAGAGCCCTTGCTCATGCAAGTCCTTTTGCATGCGAGCGAGCTGGTCCCGCGTCGTGCTGGGCGAAATCGTCAGATCCACCGTGGTTTCCGTGACGGTGCCGACGTAGCTGTCGGATTGGGCGAAGGCGAGCGTGGAGAGGCCCATGCTGGCCAAAAAGAGCAAGGCGTGTAGTTTCATCGTGTTGAAGTTTCTGTTTCCCAAACCTCGGGAATTTTCGGCAATTTTTGCACTCCCGGCGTCAAGGTTTGGCCAAAATCAAAACCCGAAAGCCTTCAAATGGGTTGCATGTGGAAAAAATGGGGGCAATCTCGCGCGCAATTCAGCTTGCCTTTGCCAAACTTGAAGCATCTTTGGACTTCATTATTGAGCCATGCATTTTATCGTATCGAGCAATCACTTGTTGCGTCAATTGTCCGTGTTGAGTGGAGTACTCAGCAGCAACAACACGTTGCCCATCTTGGACAACTTCCTGTTCGAAGTTGCGCCGGGGGAGGCCGTGATTTCAGCAAGTGATTTGGAAACGACCATGACGGTCAAGGTGGAGGTGAAGTCAGAGGATTCCGGGTCGATTGCGATTCCGGCGAAGATGTTGTTGGACATCTTGAAAGCGTTTCCAGACATCCCGCTCACGTTCAAGGTGGATCCGGATACCTTCGGAATTGAATTGATCAGCGACGCCGGTAAGTACAAGCTGACGGGGGCGAACGGGGACGAATTCCCGCAACTGCCCGAGTTGGAAGAGGCGACCTCCATCAACATGTCGGCAGATGCCTTGTTGATGGCGGTGAACCGCACCTTGTTCGCCACGGGCAACGACGACCTGCGCCCGGTGATGAGCGGGATTTTCTTCGAGTTCTACCCGGACAGCGTGCGCTTTGTCGCCACCGACGCCCACCGGCTCGTGCGCTACAGCCGCACGGATGTGTCCGCGGCCGATGCGGCCCAGTTCATCGTTCCGAAGAAGCCGTTGAATCTGCTGAAGAACGCGGCGGCCCATGCGGAAAGCGTGGCGCTGAGCTACAACGAGAGCAACGCATCGTTCGAAGTGGACGATGTGAAGTTGGTGTGCCGCCTGATCGAAGGCAAGTACCCGAATTACGAAGCGGTCATTCCGAAGGAGAACCCGAACCGCATGGTCATCAACCGGACGAGCTTCCTGCAGGCCATTCGCCGGGTGTCGATTTTTGCGAACAAGACCACGCACCAGGTCCGGTTGCGGATTGCCGGTACGGAGTTGACCGTGAACGCTGAGGATTTGGATTTCGCGAACGAGGCCAGCGAACGCCTGAACTGTTCTTACACGGGCGAGGACATGGAAATTGGCTTCAATAGCCGGTTCTTGATTGACATGCTGAATAACTTGAACTGCACCGAGGTTTCGCTCGAGATGTCTGCACCGAATCGGGCGGGCATCATCCGCCCCGTGGACGGGAGCGACGAGGGCGAGGACCTGCTGATGCTGGTCATGCCGGTGATGTTGAACTCCTGATTTCAGGACTCCCGGTTGCGCCGGGAAGCACCGCGAAGCGGAGCATCGGGCCCAGTCCGGAGTTCCGCTTTGCTGTTTTTCGGCGGGACGACCGTGTAGCGGACTTCGGTGGGGGCGTTGTGGGCGGAGGAGGAGTGGGGTTCCGGTTCGTTGAACGCGTCGGGGCCGAACTGGGCGATGACCTCGGGGTCGTCGGGATGGTGGACGGCCCACCAGCGGGGGAGGGGATCGGTTTGGCCTTCGGGAAAGAGCTCCGGGTCATCCACCGGACCCTGGAAGCGGAACGCCAAAGCGAGCAACGCGCCCGTGACCGCCCCGGACAAATGGCCTTCCCAGGAGATGTGGTCCTCGATGGGCAGCATCCACCACACCATGCCGCCATAGAGGAAGGCCACGAGCAGCGACACGCGCATCAAGTCCTCCGAGCGCCGGACGACGCCGCTTGTGAACAGGAAGGCCGCCAATCCATAGATGATGCCGCTTGCGCCGATGTGGTTGCCGCCGACACCGATGAAAAACAGCCCGATGCCGCTGATGACGTACAACAACCCCCAGACGCGCAGGGCCAAGCTCCGGTAGAAGTAAAACAGGAGGGTGTTGAGCGTGAAGAAGGTGGCCGTGTTGTTCCACAGGTGTTCGAGGTCGCTGTGCAAAAACGGGTAGGTCAGCATGCCGGTCCAGTGCTCCCATTCCCCGGGGCGCACACCGTACGCGCGCCAGCCCAGTTCAAGCACCTCGTTCAAGGCATAAACGCTCCAAATCGTCACGAGGAATGCTCCTGTGGCCCAGAAAGCATAGAACAAGCGGTTCCGCTCCGGGACCAAGGCCGTCAAGCGGGAGGGGCGTCGTTTCACCATATCCCGAAGGTACGCCCCAAGCGGTGGATGGGAGGTGGCCTCCGTCGCCCATTCAACATTTCGCATTGGAAAACGAAGTGAGCGGGGCGCACCACGGCTGGAGACGGCGGTTAGATTTGGGGTCGATGCAATTGAACGAAATCCACGCACTGATCCAACTGCTGGACGATCCGGACGAAGGGGTATACAGCCACGTTCGCGAGCGGCTGATGGAGCGGGGGCATGCTGTTTTGCCCCTGTTGGAGCAACACCGCGATGCGGCGCAATTGGCGGACGAGCATGCAAGCCGGGTGGACGAATTGTTGCACGGGTTGCGGTTCAAGCAGCTGCACGAACGGGCCTTGAGTTGGGCGTTTGGGGAGGAGCACGACCCGGTGGAGGCAGCCCTGATTGTGCACGCAGCCGTGCAGCCACGGGCGAATGAAGCGGAGGTGCGCAAGGCCTTTTCGGATCTGCGGCGGGCGGTTTGGCTGGAATGCAACGAGGACCTCACGGGGTTCGAGCGGTTGCAGGTGATGAACCATTTGTTGTTCGATGTCATGGAGTTCAGCGGGGCGTCCGGGGCGACCTTGAAGCCGGGGCACGCGCTGTTGGGCGAGGTGATGGCGCGGAAGCGGGGCAATGCGTTGGGCATCGGCTACTTGTATTGGGCGCTCGCGCGGTCGTTGGGATTGGCGGTGCATTTGGTGGACAGTCCGCACCATTTCCTGCTCTGTTATTGCGATGCGGGGAGCATGCCTTCTGCGACGCAGCCGCATGGCGCCGTGTGGTGTTACATCGATCCGTTTGCGCAAGGGGCGTTCATTGCCCCGGACCAAATCCCCTCCTACCTCAACCTGCCCGACACCACCCTCCCCACGCCAGCGCCACCCGCCCTCGGGTTCGAGCGGCTCATCCGCTTCGTCAGCCTGTCCTTGCTGCGCGAAGAGCGGCACTTCCTTGCGAAGCACCTCGACGAGCTCACGCGCGGCTGGGGCAGCGAGCCGGCTTGATCAGCGGCCCGTCGCGATGCGCCGGAGGGTACGGAGGATGAGGGCGAGGTCGGAGCGGAGCGTGCGGGCATGCAGGTACTGGATTTGGGCTGCCACCTTCTCCGGCATCAACACCTCCACATAATGGCGGTCGGGGTCCTCCACCTGCGACAAGACCGCCCCCTCGTCGAACCCGCGCAAACTCGCCGGATCCGTCAAGCCCGGCCGCGCGCGCAACACCTCCCGCTGGGCCTCCGTGTAATGCGCCACAAACTGCGGCACTTCCGGCCGCGGCCCCACAAGCGACATGTCGCCAACGAGCACGTTCCACAGCTGGGGCAGCTCGTCGAGCTTCGTCCGGCGCAACCACCGGCCCACGCGTGTGATGCGCGGATCGCCTGTTCCTTGCGTCAAACCGCTGCCACCCGAAACGGAGCGCATGGTCCGCAACTTCAGCAGGCGAAACGGTTCGCCTCCGCGCCCAATGCGCACTTGGCTGAACAACGGCGAGCCGGGGCTGTCCCACCGGATCACGGCGGCCAGCACCAGCAACATCGGCAAGGTGAGGATCAGGCCGGCGCCACTGAGCAGGATGTCCAAGGCGCGCCGCATCACCGGAGCCGCTCGAAATGGTGGATGAACCGCGCGATGACCCAATCCTGTTGTTCCTCCGTGAGCAACGTGTGCAGCGGCAAACTGAGGGCCTCTGCGAAGTGCCGTTCCGCCATCGGGTACACACGTGCGTCCACACCCCGGGCGCGGTGCACCGTCAGCCGCGGCAGGGGAATGAAATGCACATTCGTAGGCACGCCGTCTTCGCGCAAGGCGTCGATGAGGGCATCGCGTTCCGCCGCGCGCCAGCCGCCGAGGTGCAGGGCGTACAGGTGGAAGGCGGACCGGCGCGTGGCATCTTCCCGAGCGGGCAATTGCACCCCGTTGAGGAGACCCAAGGCTTGGTCATAACGCGACGCGATGTGGGCTCGGCGCTCCAACTGCTCCGGGTATTTCGGCAGTTGCGCGCGGCCGATGGCGGCTTGGATATCCGTCATGTTGCACTTGTAGCCGTCGCCCACGACATCGTATTGCCACTGCCCTCCGCGGGTTTTCTCCAAGGCATCGCGGGTGGCGCCGTGCAAGCCCCAAACCTTGAGCCACCGCATGATTTCATCGCGATCGAAGCCATCGGGCAACGCGCAGACCACGGCGCCGCCTTCGGCCGTGGTGAAGTTCTTGACCGCGTGGAAGCTGAAGGCCGTGAAATCGGCCTGCGTACCCACCGGGTGGCCTCGGTAGGTGGCCCCAAAACTGTGCGCCGCATCCGCGAAAAACAAGGGGCGGCCGAGTTGCGCCTGGCGGTCGTTGGCGGCCTCGAACGGCGCCGATTCCACCACGGCCCGGATGGCGGCGTAATCAACCGGCCACCCCGCCAGATCCACCGGCATCACGCCTTTCGTCCGGGGCGACAAGGCGCCCGCGATGCGTTCCGCTGACACGTTCCAATCGGACGGGTCCACGTCCACAATGACGGGCGTTGCGCCACAGTGCAGCACTGCGTTCGCCGTCGCCGCAAACGTCACGGCTGGCACGATGACTTCGTCCCCCGGCCCCAAGCCCCACCACCGCCACACCAGCTCCGCCACCTCGGTCCACGACCCAAAACAGCCCACGTGGCTCGCCCCCAAAAACGCCGCCAGCTCCCTTTCCAACGCCGCCACTTCCGGCCCCGTCGTGATCCACCCCGACCGCAGCACCCGCTCCACTGCGCGCACCGAATCGTCGTCAATGGGAGGCGGAGCGAAGCCGATGGGCGAGGAGGGACGCGTTTGCATGGTGCGAAGTTAATCCGGCCTCCGCTTTTTACTATCTTGCTCCCACACCTTATCAAGCGCATTGTGGACGGAAGACAAATGGTGATTGCGGAGCGGCTTGCGAGCCTCTTCCCGATGTTCAGCCCGGATTTGCGGGCCAAATTAGCGACCCTCGGCGAACTCGTTCGCTTCGAAGAAGGCGAGACCATGATGCGCACCGGCCAATACTTCCGGTCCACCATGCTCGTCCTCACCGGCACGGCCAAGCTCTACAAGGAGGGCGTCGACGGAGGCGAGCACTTCCTTTATTACCTCGAACCGGGCACGGCCTGCGCTTTGAGCATGATTTGTGCCACCCAACGGAAGGCCTCGATCATCAAGAGCACCGCCGAAGAGGACTTGGAGGCCCTCGCCCTGCCCATTGAACACATGGACACCTTCATGCGGGAGCACGTCGACTGGTACCATTTCGTCCTCGAAACCTACCGCTCGCGCTTTGAAGAAACGCTCGAGGTCATCGACCAAGTCGCCTTCCGCTCCCTGGATCAGCGGCTCATCTTCTACTTGAACAAGCAGTTTGCTGCGCGCGGCACCGATGAACTGCGCACCACCCACCAAGACATCGCCACCGATCTGAACTCTTCACGGGAGGTCATCTCCCGGCTGCTCAAGCGCATGGAGCGCGACGGCATGGTGGAGCTGCACCGGCATGTGGTCATGCGCAAAAACATGCCCTCTAACCAGGACATTTTCTAAGCGGCATCGCTACTCGAGGATGACCCGGAGGAGCTGGCCATCCAAGGCCACAGCGACGTAATGCCCCGGAATGGCGGGGGCTCGATTTCCTGCAACAGCTTCTTTGCCATCCAAACCAAACCAACGGCTTCCATGCCATTCGGGAGCGAGATGAGCGCCTGCAGGCAAGGGGTTGGGCAGGGGTTGGTGCGGCGCGACAACGATGGGCCCAACGGAATTGGCAGCGGCACACACCGCGCGGTCGCTGGCAAGGGAAGCATGCAGGGCTTCTTCAACGGCATACCAGCTGCTCGTTCCAAATGTGTAGCCGTCCCATGCGCCGTTGGTTGCGAAAGCGAAACCCCAGCCGGTGTTCGGCTCCACGTAAACGTCTGAAATCAGGCCATACGCCTCGCCGGCGTGGCCGATGAACAAGGCCCCATCGCCGAAGAAATTGTCCCCTGCCGTCACATTCGCCCGGTGCAGCCCTTGGCTCCAGCTGTTGAACAGCCCGTAATAGTTGTTGCCGTTGCTGCCATCGAATGTCCAGGCCGCCTCGTGCAGGGCATTGACCCCGGTCGGGCTCAGCAGCGTCGTTCCGTTGTGGGTGCCGTCGTGCCAAACGCTGGCAATGCGCGCCAGTTCCTCCGTTGAAGCGCGCAGACCGCCTTGCGGGGCAAAGGCCAAACCGTTGGTGCCGGGGACGTACGGCGACCAGTCCCAAGCCACCGGCGGGGTGTCGGTGAAATTGTCGGCTTGAGGCGTCCAGCCGCCGAGGTTGCGGTAGAGCGTTGCGATTTGGCCCAAATCAGGAAGCATCCCCACGTTGAACGATCCCGAGATGCCCAACGGCTGCAAAACGAGGCTGTCCATCAGCTCGTCAAAACGCATGTCCGTGGCGGCCTCCATGGCCGTGGCGAGCACCCCGTAATTCACGTTCGCGTATTGGAAATAGGTGCCCGGCGGTCCGCTGCCCCACATGTCCCCTGTGAAGTAATCCCCCTCCGCGTTGACAAGCTCTTGGATGTGTGGGGCATTGGGCCCTGCCGCGTAGGTGTCCGCGAGGAAGCCGCTGTATCCGCTGCCATCCCGCAGCCCACTGCGATGCGAAAGCAAATCGGACACGGTCACCGGTAATTCGGGCGCACTCGGATGAACGAGTTCCCAGCCGAGGTACATGTCCACCGCCTCATCGTACGCGAGCACACCGTCGTCCACCAACCGCGCACATGCCAGCGCGACGACCCCTTTAGAGACCGAGGCCATGCGGTACTTCGTTTCGGCATCCACGGGCCAGCCTTCGCTCACGTTGCGGATGCCGACGTGCACCCCCTGCTGTACCGAATCGCCGCAAAAGGTGGTGACCGACATGCCGAGCAGTCCGAAATCAGCGGCGACTTGGTCGATTTGGCTCCACCCAGTGGATGCAGCAGCAAATCCTAGAATGAGTGTTGTCCAACGCATGGGGCAATTTAGCGCGCCTTGAGATCCTCGAGCAAGGCGCACCATGCGGCCACGGCCGCTGCCCGCGTGTGCGCACCGAGGTCGCGCTGCGCTGGTTTTGCAGGTACGGGAACCGCTTGGAGCGCTGCTACCAATGCGCTGACATCACCCGGTGTGTAGATCGCCGTTCCCGGCTGGCCTTTCAGCAATTCGGGGGTACCGCCCGTGTTGGTTCCGATGACGTAAGCACCGCGCGACAGGGCTTCGAGGGTCACCATGCCGAACGTCTCGGAGGCGCTGCACATGGCGTAGGCGTCGACCGCATCGTAGGCGGAGCGAAGTTCCGAGGTGGGCGGGTCGAAGCGCACCCGGTCGGCGATGCCCAAGTCCTGCGCCAGTTGATCCAGTGCTGCCCGGTAGTCGCCGGGCGCGTTGGGCGTCGGTTCGCCGATGAACCAGCCGTGCCATTCGGGCAGCTGGGCGAGGGCGTGCAGCAATTCGGCTTGTCCTTTCAAGGGGTCGAGCCGTCCGAAGAGGCCGACGACGCGGGCGGTTGCAGGCCAGTCCCAGCGGGCGCGGGCTTCCCGGTCGCGGGGAGCGAACCAGGCCGGATCGAGGGCGAGCGGGATGACCGAGATTTGGTCGGGACG
Source organism: Flavobacteriales bacterium (assembly GCA_023264155.1). GTDB lineage: Bacteria > Bacteroidota > Bacteroidia > Flavobacteriales_D > Sanyastnellaceae > JALQTD01. Next base: position 15,030 of record JALQTD010000037.1, read on the forward strand.
CAGCGGGGTGTGGGCAAGGGCCTGGGCGGCCATGGTGTGGCTGGGGGCGACCCAGCGGGTGACCCGGCCGTACCGCGCGCGGTGCCACGGCTGGCGTTTGGGCCGCGCAATCTGCATGCCTTGCTGGAAAATGAGCGGGATGCCGGCGCGCTGTGCAGCCATCCCCGCAAAGGCCAAATCCCGCGGGTCCCGCACCCACAGCACTTCCACCTTCCTCCTCCGCAACTCCCTGCCCATTCGCGCGGCTGCGAGCACGGGCAGGTAGCGGGTTTGGCGTGCGAAGGAAACGACCTCGTCCACGGCCCCCTCGGCGTGGGCGGCCAGCGGCGTGTCCGCCACGAAGAACCCCACGGCGGCGTGCCCGGCCTCCCGCATCCACGCAGCATACCGCAACAAGTTGCGCTCCAGGCCTCCCCAGCCGGACGAACTCGAAAGGAAGCCGATGGTCACCGGCGATCGGGGCGCAAGGTGATTTCGCTGAACACCCCGCGTCCCTTGGCTTCGAGCGCTGTGACGATGGCGTCGGCCACGAACTCTGCGGACATGCCGGCATCGAATTGGGGGCGGTAGTCGGCCCGCAACGCTTCGTTGGTTGTCCGATCGATGAAGGGCGTGTTGACGGCGCCGGGGTTGATGGTCGTCACCGCCACGTCGTTCCGGTATTCCAAGCGGATGGCGTCACTGAGGGCAAGCACGGCATGCTTCGTCGCGCAATACACGCCGCTGTTCGGGAAGACTTGCCGCGCGGCGAGCGAGCCGATGTTGATGACGTGGCCTTTGCTGGCGGCGAGGTGCGGCAGGGTCGCATGCAGCGTCGACAGCACCCCGTTGATGTTCACGTTCACCATCTCGTGCCATTCCTGGAGTTTCCCGGATGGCAAGGGGTCGAAGTAGCCCAAACCCGCGTTCGGAATCACCGCATCCAGCCCGCCCCATGCCGCAACCGCGGCGTCCACGCCCGCCTGCACTGCGGCCGGATCCGTCACGTCGCCCGGGTGGGGAAGGAGGGTGCCTGGCGCTCCGGCGAGTCGGGTTTGGAGGGCCTCCAAGGCCGCACGGTTCCGGGCGAACGCCAACACACGCCAGCCTTTCTTTACGAGCGCCTCGGCCGCTGCTGCACCGATGCCGCTGGAGGCGCCGGTGATGAAGATTCGGTTTTCCATGGGGCAAAGATAGGACGGGGTTTGGCCCGTCAGTTCCAGACCCAGGGCACCTCCAAGTGGAAGCGGGGGATGGTCACCTCGAAGCGTTCATCGCGCGCCAAATCCACGAACCCATAACGCCCCTGCATCGTGCCCAGCGGCGACTTCAGGACCGCCCCCGACACGTAACTGTACCCCGTGCCCGCGCGGATGACCGGCTCCACCCCGATGACGCCACGCCCTTCCACGATTTGCAGCTCTTCCGCCAAATCGGCAATGCGCCACCTGCGCCACAGCAGCTGCACATCCCGTTCGGTGGTGTTCCGGATGAGGACTTCGTAGCGGTGGATGTGGAGCACCCCTTCTGGCGTGGGGCGCTCGCCCATGTAGGCGGACTGCACCATCACGTCGATGCCCGATGTGACGGCGCGTGCGAGGGGAGGCGTGTACATACCGATAAAACTAATTCACGCCCCATAAAGTTCCAACGCGCGCGCTCAGGGCATGCGGGCGGCAGCGCCCACCCCGATGACGCGGTCGTAGCCGATGGGGTCCCAATAGTATGCAAGCACTGTATAAAAGTTGGGCACCTCGTCGTGCGACCCTTCGAGGGCGAAAACGTCGCCGGGGTGCTCCGCGAGGGAGGCGGCGGTGTGGTCGGCTCCGGCGGGGCGGGTGAGGAGCAGGAAGTCGTAGTACCCTTGTTTGGTCAGCACATTCAACTCATACCGGTGGCGCGACTCGTTCCAAAGGAAGCGGTGGGACGGCAAAAACATGCCTTGCGAAATGCCGCCGAAGAGGAAGATGTCCACCCCGTAACGCGGCTGGTCCAGTTCGAGCACCCA
>JALQTD010000380.1 GCA_023264155.1 Flavobacteriales bacterium
GTGGTCACCCTGAAGCGCTAGAGCTGCTCGATCAGCACATCTGGGTGCTTGTCAAAGCGGTAGCCCTTGCCGCGAGCGGTGCGAACGATGTCCTCATACTCGCCCAACTTCGCGCGCAATCTGCGCACGTGAACATCAATTGTTCTGGCGTTCGGAGTTGGTTCTCCGCAGCGCTCTGAGATTGAAGCGATCTGCTGGCGCGAGACGGTCTCTCCCTGGTTTTCAATCAGGAACCCCAGCAGCTCATATTCTTTGCAGGTGAGGTTGGCATTCTGACCATCAACGTAGACGCGCTTGCGAGAGAGATCCACGACAACACCGCGAGCGGCTGTGGTTTCCTCAGGTTCTGGGTTTGCGGTGCGAACCGACTTGGGTTCGCCGAGTGCGATTCTCGTGATGTCTAGGTTCCGGCCCTTGGCTTCAACCGGGGCGATTGCGAGCGCCGCGTAAGTCTCGTTGGCTAGTTCAGGAACCAGCTCGCCTAATCGCTTTCTCAGTTCTTGGGCAATCTCGGTGAGTGAGGTCCCGGCGTTTGCCGCCTCTGCCTCGCTGATGCCGACGTAGAGGGCGAAGCCCTTGGCCTCAGTGGTCTTGGTGGTCTGCAGCTTTGTCATTTTTGAGTCCTTTTTGATGTGTGTGCATGGGTTTGGTGCACGAATCACGTGCGTTT
>JALQTD010000381.1 GCA_023264155.1 Flavobacteriales bacterium
GTTCGCTGTGTTGAGAGAGGGCTCGCTGCGTGTTAAGCTCTCCCCTCACCGCTCGAGCGCGCGCCCATGACTCACTGTGAGGCGCGCGAGGGGTGACGTTCATGTAGGAGGAGCGATGGCCTATCTGGTCTTGGCGCGCAAGTGGCGCCCAACGAGCTTTCAAGACGTCGTGGGTCAGGGGCCCATCACGCAGACCCTTCAAAACGCGATCAGGCAAGACCGAGTGCCTCACGCCCTGCTCTTTGTGGGCGGGCGAGGTATAGGCAAGACCTCCTGCGCGCGCATCTTCGCCAAGGCGCTCAACTGCACCGCCACCGATGGCCCCAACCCCACCCCCTGTGACGAGTGCGCCTCATGCAAGAGCATCACCGAGGGCAAGTCGGTGGACGTCTTTGAGATTGACGGGGCGAGCAACAACAGCGTGGAGCAGATCCGAGAGATCAGAGACTCTGTGCGCTTTAGCCCGAGCGTGAGCCGCCAAAAGGTGTACATCATCGACGAGGTGCACATGCTCTCGACGGGCGCCTTCAACGCCCTGCTCAAGACCTTAGAGGAGCCTCCCCCTTATGTGACCTTTATCTTCGCTACCACCGAGCCACACAAGGTCCTCGACACCATCATCTCGCGCTGCCAACGCTTTGACTTTAGGCAGATCGGCGTGGAGGA
>JALQTD010000382.1 GCA_023264155.1 Flavobacteriales bacterium
TGGAATAGTGACGTGTGGGTACACTCTCCATAGAAATCTAAATACTTGGCGTTTTGCTAGTCTACTATCTATCAATTCTTCATCGTCTCTATTTATTTTTGCATCGACAACAATCTTTGGTGCGTAGAATGCCTTGACAACCAATGCGAAAAGTTCTGGCATGTTTTGGTTATGTAACTATAAATCCATTTTTTTTGGTATTGTGAAAACATGCAGTGCACGCGTTGTGGAAATACATTTCAGAGTAATGGTGTGATGACTAAATTGCAGAAATTTTACGATTATTGGAATTCGACAGGTGGATATCTACTAACTCCATATGGTTTCGCATTTATATGCACTGACGAATTCGAAGAAATTACATTGGAATGGACATCTCTACAATGGGAACTTTATTTCGAACCACTAGGTATCAAAATTTCTAGTTTGCGGGATTTTAAAAAGAATTTTGATTATCTTCAGGATGAACATCTCAATAACCCAACGCTTTGTTACGTTAAAGATGATTATACTCAAAAAATTGAGGAAACCAATCGAAAGGATGTTTATGATGTTGCTAAAATTTTTGTCTACTTTATGCAATATAACAGATATGAAGTTGACGACGAAGTACTAGATATTATTTACGAATACTACAAACCTTATGTCATGAATACAAATGCATT
>JALQTD010000383.1:0-422 GCA_023264155.1 Flavobacteriales bacterium
CCAAAATAGTTTTGGCACGAGCGATTGCGCGTCGTGTACTGCTCATGGAAGCAGTGTTTGTCAATTGCTGGGTGCCTTTTTGCATACGCAGTCCAAAGTGTGCTTTTTGCAAAGCTTTCACTTCAGCGGCGACGCCGGCGGCGTCTTTTTGGCGCAGTTCAGTCGTATTCATGTTTAATTCTCCTGTTACTGGCCAAGCATGCGGGTGACAAAAGTCGTACGCAGGGGCAACTTGGCCGCAGCCAAAGTGAACGCCTCGCGTGCCAAGGCTTCAGGCACACCAACAATTTCGTACAGCACTTTACCGGGCTGAATTTCAGCCACGTAGTACTCAACGCTACCCTTACCGTTACCCATACGAACCTCTGCAGGCTTGTTTGAGATCGGCTTATCGGGGAACACACGAATCCAGATACGACCAC
>JALQTD010000383.1:432-663 GCA_023264155.1 Flavobacteriales bacterium
GACTTCAAGCCGAAATCGCCAAAAGCCACGGTAGTGCCAGTTGTGGCGATACCTGTATTGCGGCCTTTTTGCTCTTTACGGAATTTACGACGAGCGGGTTGCAGCATGATTATTCTCCTTTACCGTCCGCGGCTGAAGCGGGCGCGGCCTTACGAACGCGCTTAACGGCAGGTTTAGCTTCGCCACCAGTGGCTTCAGCGGGTTTGTCACTGCCATCGGCAGGCGCGGCAT
>JALQTD010000384.1 GCA_023264155.1 Flavobacteriales bacterium
CCCGGTTCCGTAAGTGCTTTGGCTACCCGGCGACGTAAGAGCAATAAAAGAAACAGCCCCGTGGCTTCCATTTAACGACGGCGCGCGCGTGGCGAGCTGTACATAAGTAGTATGGAGATCTCCTGAAGTATTTAGGGATTGTCCAATAATAGAAAGCCCAGAAGCTGCATAGCCAGAAGCGTGACCATTGTCCGCCTTTACGTCATACTGTAGGCGATGATCATTGTTAGTGGGGTCTGTCGCTTCCGGCGCAATGTGTAATATTGAAGAGGGGGACGACGTACCAATACCAACATTTCCACCACTAGTAATGACAAGAGCAGGAGCAGAAAAAACATTTCCTCCGGCTGCTGTACTGGGAGTGATCTCAAAACCATTGTCTACATTGTACTGAGACCCCGCAATCCAGTTATACTTTGTACTACCATCGTCTCGAAAACGAATAACCCGTCCTTCTCCAGCAGTCGAGTCGATATTAAGTATAAACGAAGAACTACTTCTTGTAAATCTTCCTTCACCGTTTACATCAAGAACATAGCTAGGAACATTCTTGCCAATCCCGATTCTTCCATTCGCGGCGAATTTAGCTATGAGAGTATCATAGGTGGAATCCGTCATAAAGTTTCCACCGCCACTCACAATAGCAAGGCCGTCTGTAAT
>JALQTD010000385.1 GCA_023264155.1 Flavobacteriales bacterium
AACCACGTCGCTCCACACCTCGATGTGCAGGTCGGGCGACGCCACGTTCACAAACTCATGTTCAGCATCCAACATCGGAATCGGTTCTTGGGCGCAAGCCGTAGCGGCCAGCGCGGTGAGTGCAATCAGTAGACGGACCATCGGTGCACCGCCCCGTCAGGCGTGAGGATGAAATACAGTCCCGGGGCGGCTGGCGCCACGAGGTGGGACGCCCTGCCCGACGACACGGTGCGGCCGGCCCGGTCGAGGACGGTGCAGGGCCCGGCGAGGCCCGCCGCTGCGAGCGGTTCGCCGGCGCGGGTGGCCGGGACGGTCGGCACCTCGGGAGCCGCTTCGGCGACGCCCGTCACGCAGTCCCCGCCGTAGAGGTCCCACGTGGTCACGGTGGTCCCCGGCTCGCTCAGTTGCCAGAGGGCGTGGGTGAACCCGAGGCCCGCATCGGACCAGTACATCGACACGTTGGCTTCAGCGTCGAAGGTCACCTCGAGGGTGTAGCAATCGTTTTGGGCCAAGCAAAGGGAATCGCTCAAGGTGCTCCAGCCGTTCGCCTCGTTGACCGTCAGCGTGGTGGACCAAAACTCGCCCGCCCACCCCAGCGAGGCCAGCGTGACCTCCGCCGTCGCCTCCGGCGGCGCATAGCCGAACAGG
>JALQTD010000386.1 GCA_023264155.1 Flavobacteriales bacterium
GGTAAGGAGCATTGCTCCCGCATACTAGTTTCCCGCAGAGGTTCGAGTCCTCTGGCTGCACCAATTTTAATACTCGCATAGCTCAAAGGTAGAGCACTCGACTGATAATCGAGAGACCAAGGATCGTTACCTTGTGTGAGTACCATATATACAATAATGCGGGTATAATTCAGTGGTAGAATGCTTCGTTGCCAACGAAGATGTCGTCGGTTCAAGTCCGACTACCCGCTCCATCAACAATATGCATCGTTAACTCAGCGGTAGAGTGTCTCCCTTACAAGGAGAAGGTCGGCGGTTCGATCCCGTCACGATGTACCAACACAATCGCTGTTATAGCTCTAGTGGTAGAGCGCATCCTTGGTAAGGATGAGGTCACTGGTTCGAATCCAGTTAACAGCACCAAGAGAATATATTGAATGAAACCATTAAAGAATTACATCGTTGTCGGTGAAGTTGCAGTAGAAAAACAAACGTCTGGAGGTATCATCCTCACTCAAGAAGTCGTAACTGGTTCTAAACCAGCTAAGGTTATTGCAGTCGGCCCGGACGTATCAACTGTATCGGTCGGCGACCTGATCGCGATCAAATGGGCTGAATCTTTACCTGTCACTGAGAATGGTTCGCAGTTTGCAATCATCTCCGAAG
>JALQTD010000387.1 GCA_023264155.1 Flavobacteriales bacterium
GTTGGATGGGGCACTTGGCTGCGTCGCTCATGTTTCTCCTGCGGTGTTGGTGCGTTACTTGACTATACCCATGGGGGTATCAATAGCGCGAGGGGGTGCGCCTGCCTGACACACTATGGTGGTGAACCTGATTCTCTCCTCGGAGGTCCTCGCGTACACCCTGGTTGTTTTTGAAGGGGTTGGCGTGGTCGCCTTTGCGCTCTCCGGAATTCTCGCTGCGGTGCGTAAGCGACTGGATCTGGTCGGTGTCGTGTTTGTCGCGTTCGTCACTGCACTGGGTGGAGGGACCCTTCGCGATCTGCTGCTCGATCGACAACCCTTTTTCTGGGTTGCCCACCAAGAGTGGGTGTGGGTCGTCATTTGTCTGGGGGTCTTGGGCTCCATCGTGCTGCGTGCCCGACACTTCGAACCCACGTTCCGTGCGATTCAATGGCCAGACGCCATCGGGCTGGGGCTCTTTGCCGCCTCAGGAACCCAAATAGCGCTTCAGGCTGGGTCCACGCCGCTCATTGCCACCTTGATGGGTGTGGTGACGGCGGCGGTCGGTGGGATTTTGCGCGACGTCCTCCTCAACGAGATCCCGTGGGTGGTGGCGAGCTACCAGCTCTACGCGGTCATCGCTTTTGCGGGCGGTTGGCTGGTGT
>JALQTD010000388.1 GCA_023264155.1 Flavobacteriales bacterium
TTGATGAGGCCCGCACCCCATTGATCATTTCTGGCCCCGCTTCACAGGATGTCAATCGCTGGTTCGGGGTATTTGCCAAGTTGGTGCAGACCCTGAAGATTGACGAGGACTACGAGGTCGATGAGAAGAAGCGCACCATTGGTGTCCTAGAGTCTGGAATCGACAAAGTAGAGGATTACCTCGGTATCGACAATCTTTACGAGACCGCAAACACACCCCTGATTTCGTTCCTAAACAACTCCATCAGGGCGAAGGAACTCTTCCGCAAGGACCGAGACTATGTGGTTGTCGACGGCGAAGTGCTCATTGTTGACGAGCACACCGGACGCATATTGCCTGGAAGGCGCTACAACGAAGGCATGCACCAGGCCATCGAGGCTAAAGAGGGTGTTCAGATTAAGTCTGAGAACCAAACACTTGCCTCAATAACCTTGCAGAACTACTTCCGCATGTACAACAAGCTTGCCGGTATGACCGGTACTGCCTCGACCGAGGCGGCTGAGCTCATGAATACCTACGGTCTCGGTGTCGTTCCCATTCCAACGAATCGAGAAATTGCTCGACTCGATCAGGCAGACCTCATCTACAAAAGCGAAGTCGGAAAGTTCAACGCCGTCATCGATGACATTGTCGAGCGCCACGAG
>JALQTD010000389.1 GCA_023264155.1 Flavobacteriales bacterium
TGCAGTTTGGATACCGCGATTTACGAGGAATCTTCGCTAAGATGCACCGAAATTCGCTAAGATTCACAGCGATTTTCGAATTTCTCAAAAGTGCAGGATTCGAACCCAAACCAGTGCAAATCACTGTTTGTCTGATGACTAGACCGCACCATCAGCCGGATCGTGCAATTGCAACAGAGGGTACATCGTACATATACCATGCAGTTAAACTGCATTTCACCCTGAGAAATTGCTCAGATTCTCAACTCACACAGTGTCAACGGCTTGTTGGGAAATACGATCAAATGAGTTTCCGTTGAAAGAAATAGTTAATGATGACAAGCACAAGCTCTCCGCAGAGCGGGAAATGTGCGACCCGAAGAGCATCGTCGTTCTGCGCAAGCAGTTAACGTTGGATGAGGTGCCCGCAAAAGCCATTGCATGCCCCTTCGTGCCAGATGCAGTTAAGACGCGCGACCCCACCTCCTGCATTCCCATCGGCGTTATCCGAACAAAAGCTCCCCAATTCAAGAGAATGGCCTGTTCCAACCAATGGGGCCTCTACGAATGTCCTTCAAATAAAAAGCCCCGACACCGAAAGGCGCCGGGGCTTTTATTCTCTTCTCTAATTTCATTCAGCCGTGGTGAAATTACCAATGAATGA
>JALQTD010000038.1 GCA_023264155.1 Flavobacteriales bacterium
TCCCTGGCAATCAACCACATAGCACGCTCCTGCATGCCTTGATGGACCCCGATCCCGTCCTCGAGGACTCTCTGACGTATGACATCACCGCCTGGGCCCTTCCCTACGCACACGGCGTGCAATGCTACGGCATCGAATCCCCTGTGGACGTGACGAACACGCACTATGTGGCCCCTGTGTTCCCGGGCGTCGAACCCAAGGTTTATGGCCTTGCCCTCATTCCGACGACTCCCGAAGGGCGGGCCTTGATCGCCCAAGCGGGTGAAGCGGGACTCGCCCCCCGCCTGTTGACGCGCCCGAGCCGCCACAGTGGCCGCGAACTGCCAGCCGGCACGGTCGTGTTCCTCGCGGACGACCAACACGCTGCCGACTGGTCCGATGAGCTGCGGCAGCTCCGTCCGGCATCGGTGGAGCTCATCGCGCTCCATACCGGCCTGGCCGAAGGCGGCATCGACCTCGGTTCGGATGCGGCCCGCTGGATGCCCGTTCCACGGGTGGCTGTGTTGGCCGGCCCCGGCACGCGCGCCCTCTCCGTGGGGGAGATTTGGTGGCATTTGGAGGAAGAATGGGGCATCTCCCCCACGCTGCTCGAAGCCGAATCACTTCCCGACCTTTCGGCCTACGACGTGCTCATTTTACCCGACGGCATCCGCAGCCGCGCGGCAGCTGAATGCGAGGAATTCGCCCAGCAAGGCGGCACGGTCATCGCGCTCGGAGATGCCCTCGATGCCGTGGCGCGGTGGGAATCGACGTCGTTGGAACGCGTGGACCGCGATGAGCCCGTAGCCGATGTGGCCTATGGCGAACGGCGCCGGCATTGGGCAAGCCAAAGCGTGGAAGGCGCGGTATTCACCGTTCGCGTAGACCCGACACATCCCATCGGTTACCTGGAGGGCGATCAGGCCTTCGTGCTCAAGCAAGGCACCGCGCAATGGGCGCCGCTTGAGCGGGGCCAAAACGTAGCCCTGTACACCAGCGACGCCCCTACCAGTGGCTTCGTCGGCCACACCGCTACCCGCGGCTTGGCCGGCCAACTGGCCATCGGCGTGGAACGGGTCGGCTCCGGTCAGGTCGTCTACTTCGCTGACAACCCCTTGTTCCGCGGGTTTTGGGAAGAAGGCAAGGCCTACTTTGACCGCGCGGTGTTGTTCTCAAGCGGGTATTGAGTTAAAACGAAGGGCATGTGCGGGTCACCTGTCCCCCGGGCCGCTGTGAACTGGGTTCCCAACTGACCCCAGCGGGAGGTGGGCTGATTTTCCGCTTCCTGCCGAACACCCAGCTCAATCCCATGCGGGCCTGTAAGCGGCTCGCGTCGTAGGGCAAGTAAAGCGTCCGGTCCTCGGGCAATTCCACCGCGACCAGTTGGGCTGCCAAGGCATTGTCCACCACAGTGAACCATTGCAAGGGGCCCAAATGTGCGGCAAATCCCACGCCCAGGGCGCGGAGCCCGTTGCCGTGCTGGTAGGTCACATGGCCCTGGAAGGTGGTGCCGAGCTCGAATGTCGCGCCGAGCTGAGCGGTCACCGCGCTGGTCAGCCCTTCTCGGAGGGCGAGATGCAGGGCGGCCCGATCGCCCAAGTGGCGGACGGCGCGTAGGTTCCAGCGCACCGGTAAGGCCGTGGTGAACGAGGCTTCGGATGGAGTGGGGCGGGTCGCGGAGTCGGCCCAGGCGAGGGTTTGGCCCGCCCACCGATCCAGCGAATCTTGCAAGGCCGCGGGATCCACCGCCCACGCGCCCAAGGAAAGGCCATCGAAGGTCATCGCCTCCGACTGCCAAGACGCGGACCAGGCCTCGCGCTGCCACGCAATGCGGCCCAAGCCCATCACGGACGCCTCGAGCGACCAGCGGTCGGAAGGCCGGAACGACACCCCGGCATCGAGCGCCCAGCCCGGATCACCCGCCCGTCCCAAGTAGGCCTGCGCCCCTTGCTCAAGCGCCGCATTGCCGTCCACCGTATCCCACAGGGCCGCCAAGCCAGCAGTCTGCACTTCCGCGCCGCCCGTGATGGTCCACGACCACGTGTCGGGATCGGTCGCCCAAGTGACGCCGGCGTTGCGCAATGACGCGTATTCGAACCCCCGCAGGTGATGCAGCCTGAGGCCCGCACTCCAGCGGTCGTTCAGGTGGGCCTGCCATCCGAGGTGGTAGCTGCGGTAGTGCATGAGTTCAGCGCCAATGCGTTGGGCGTCGACTTGGCCGTCTTCAAAGCCGGCGTTGCCGAGGAAAGGGAGGCGGATCAGGTCGCCAGGAAGGGTGATTTGGCTTGACACCTGTTCGCTTATACCGAAGGAAAGGAAGTGCTGCTTGGACTTGCCCAAAGCCTTGCCCCAGCCGATGAGATCGGCCTGAACGGCGAGTTGCACCCCATTCGACTCGTGCAAGGACGACAACATGTCCACCACCCGAACGGTGGTCCCCGCATCAGTCGTCTCTAGCCATTGCGCCGGTTGAAGCCAATTGGTGGCGAAGCCCACTTCCGCCCCAGGCAGCATGAAATACCCGCCCTCAGGCCGTTGGTGTGGACGCAAGGCGGTGTGCTGAGGGACCCAATCGAGCCCGGAAATCACCGCATCGGATTGCGCTTGGGTTGCGGCCGCGCCGAACAAGGCGAGCAAGGTCAGTAGGCGGTTCATGGCTGGCCGAGTTGTGCATCCACGCGCAGGGCGGCGCGCAAGGACACGGTTTGACCTGGGCCGAAGGCGACCGGAAGTTGATCAGCAGCACCCGGTGTGCATCCGACGAGCTCGATGGCCATGGACTGTACGCCCGCGTCCGCCAAGGCCCACGCGAGCTCACCGTCGAAGACTGCGTCCCAGGTCCGAAGGCCGGGGGCGACGGGCGTGTGCACCCCGTTTTGCAGGATGGTGGTGGCCGCCTCAAGGGTGGTGGTGGCATCGACGAAGAGGGAGTCGACGGCCTCGCCCGCAGCATCGAGGAAGCGGACTTGCGCGGCCAAACTGAATGGCATGCCGTTGGCGGTTTCAAAACGGAGGGTCAGCCGGGCGATGTCCCGGGTGGTGAGCGGCGGTGGCAATTGGGTGGCGAGCACCGCCGCGAGGTCGCACGGAACGGTGTCGCGGTAGGCCAGCCGGGATGCATAACCGGTGAACGGAACTTCGAGGGTGGGCGCGAGGCGGAATGTGCCGTCGGCTGTGATGAACTGCAAGGCTTCGCCGGGGTCGGCCACCGTGGCTGAGGCCGTGTAGGTCAGGCCCGAGGTGGCGGGGGCGAGCCAAGCGCCGATGGGCGGGCTGGTCGTTTGATTGTCAAGGGTGAAAACGGATGCACTGGAGGGGCCGGAGGCCGCTGCGGGTGGGACCGTAGCCGAGGAGGTAGGGGTCCAGGTGAACGGGGTGGCTGCGGGGTGGATTTGGCCCGAGAATGCCAAATCCAAGGCCACACCTTGCCCGTTCTCCACCTCCAACACGAGCCGCGGATTTCCCAGCCCCGCTGGCCCTTCCAGGAAGTCCGGCGCCGCGAGCTCCAGCTCGCCCGTCGCCAACAACGGCGCTTGCTCGCCCAGCCGGCCTTCAAAGCGCTCGAGGACCGTGCCCTGCCAGACGAAGGTCCAGCCGAGGGAAGTCTTCGGGGGCAGCGGGGCGCCGGTGGTGGTCAGGGCAAGCTGCGCGGTCAGGTGCAAATCGGTTTGGCCTGAGGGCAACACCATTTCCGCCCCGGACAAATCCAACTCAACCGCCTGGCTGCCCACCGCCCAGCTCACAGGCTGGCCCCCGATGAGCAACTCCGGAATCGTCAACGTGCCGCCCATCTGCAGGCCAGCAACCGGCTGCGGCATGCACCGCAAGGTCCCTTCGGCAAAGACCACCCGCGCCACCTCGGTGCCCGCAGCCAGCTCGAAAGGAAGCGCTTCCACCACCTCCATATCCAACCCCGCACCGGCGGGCATGGCGTTCAGCGCGGCGATGGTGCCCGACTCCAATCCGATGGCAACCTGACGCTCCCAATCCTCCCAAACCATCCAATCGCCCAGTCCGACGGAAACCGGCTCGAGCGCCTTTCGCCAAACATACGCCCCACCTTCCCCGCCGGCCTCCAGCTGCGCCGCGAAGTCCGCAGGCAACTCATCGGTCGACCATTCGATCTCAGCCAAAGGCACCGCCCAACTGCTGGCAGGCAACGCCACGGTGACGTCCCCATCGATGCGGTGGGTGGATTTCAAACAGCCCGTAGCCGCGGTCCAGCAAGCGCAGACAACCGCGGTCCAGAAGATTGTAGTGCGTGTCATATAATGAACTACGCACAACCACGCTTCAGGGTTACAACACGTATAATTACTTCTTAAACGCCGATTCGTAGCGCTCAATCCAATCCGACGGGGTCATTTTGGTCGCCAACTCCCCCACCAATTCAAATGGAATCCGGTCCATGCGCTTGAATCGGATGCAGCTCTTGCCCATGTCCAGTTTCGTCGGCACCGCCTCGGCATAGGCCGTTTGGAACCACTCGAGCAGGGCATTGTCAGCATAAATCCCCATGTGGTACAGCGCCACAAAGTTCTTTTGCGAAGCCACGCTCATGAACGGCAAGGGCAACTCCGGAGAACAATGATAACCCGCTGGATACAAGCTATGTGGCACCACCCAACCGATCATGCCGTAGCTCATTTGCTCTTGGAAACCCGCGGGGAGGTTCGCATTGATGGTGTCGCGCAACCGTTGAACTGCAGCTGCCCGGTCTTCCGGCAAGGCAGCCACATACGCATCGGGAGAAGAAGCTTCAGATTTCATGGACGCAAGATACGCTGACGTAATTTCGGACCATGATGCGACTGCTTTACTTCGCGGCTTTTGCGTGGGCATGGGGCGCCCTTGCAGGCCAAATCCCGCCTTCCACCGAATGGACGCTCGCCGAGCTCATCGGACTGAACGAGCCCAGCCGCGACCCGGCGTTCGCGCCCATCCCGCCGAGCCACGCAAGCCGTGAAGGGCTGTATTTGCGCACATCGGCCCGCGACGCGTTCCTGGAAATGGCCGCCGCCGCCGAACGGGACGGCATCCACCTCGTGGCCGTGAGCGCCGCCCGCAACTTCGCCTACCAAAATGGCATCTGGAACCGCAAATGGGCGCGCCCGCAATACGCCGGCTGGAGCGACCTCGAAAAAGCTCGGGACATCCTGAAATACAGCGCGATGCCCGGCTCCTCGCGGCACCATTGGGGCACTGAAATCGACCTGAACAGCCTGGAAAACGACTACTTCACGTCGGGGGAAGGCCGAGCTGTGGCCGCCTGGCTGGAGGCCCACGCCGCATCGTTCGGGTTCCACTTGGTCTACACCGCCGATCCGCAACGACCGGGGTACCTGCCGGAACGGTGGCATTGGTCGTACATGCCCCTCTCCGCCCCCATGCTCGCGGCTTACAACGAATGCGTCGAATTATCGGTGCTGCAGGACCTCGAAGTCGCCGGAATGGCCTGGGCCGATTCGCTCCGCATCCTGACCGATTTTGTCAACGGCATCGATGCGGGGCATTAACTTCGGGGCATGACGCTGCAACAACTTCGATACATCCTGGCCTTGGATGAACACCGGCATTTTTCAGCGGCGGCTGAAGCGTGTTTTGTCAGCCAGCCTACCTTGACCATGCAGGTGAAAAAGCTGGAGGAAAGCCTTGGTTTTCAGCTGTTCGACCGGCAGGTCCACCCCATTGTTCCCACGCCGATGGGCAAGGGGTTCATCGAGCGGGCAGGCCAAATCATGTCCCAAGTGATCGACCTGGAGTCCTGGGTGAACCACGAGCAGGACGTCATCGAAGGCGCATACCGCGTGGGCATCATACCGACTTTGGCGCCGTATGTGCTGCCGCGGGTGCTGCCGGATTTGGCTAAAAACACGGCCGGCGTGGAACTCACGCTCACCGAAGTCACGTCCGCGCGCATGCTGGAACAACTCAAATCCGGGGACCTCGACGTGGGCATTCTCGTGACGCCCGTGGATGAAGAGTCCATCCGCGAAATCCCGTTGTACAACGAGCCCTTCCTCATCTTCGGCCACCCGGACGGCGATGCGGAAGGCCCGCGCGAGGGCTGGGACCCGGCAGACTTACCGGCCGACCGCTTGCTGCTGTTGGAAGAAGGGCATTGCTTCCGGGACCAAATGCTCGCCCTGTGTTCCCGGGACCGGTCCTCCGAATCGGCCGTGCGATACGAAAGCGGCTCCATCGCCTCCCTGCAAGCCCTCGTCCGAGCGGGCATGGGCTACACGCTCATCCCCGAATTGGCCGCCGACCCCGAACACGACAACGCGTTCCTCCGCCATTTCAAATCGCCCGCACCGGTGCGGGAAGTGAGTTTGGTGGTGCACCAAAGCTTCCCACGCGAGCGCTTCATCGCTTGGCTTCGGGACGCCATCCGCTCCCACATGCCAGAGGCCTACCGCATCGCCTCGTCGGGTCGGCGGGTGCGTTGGCGCATCTAAAGCGGGCAGCCTACGCCGAACGCCCCCAACAACAGCAGCAGGTCTTGTATGGAAACCAGTCCGTCCTGGTTCACGTCTTCGGGGCACGATGCACCTCCCGCGTAGACGCACGAACCGTTGTCCACTTCAGCGGTGGCACTGAAATTCAGGGCCAAGGAATCCATGCACCCCGCGTCCTCTGTAGCGTCCGGATTGTAGTTCCCGGCAAAAGCATAGGTGCATCCGGACACCGCCCCCCACACCGCCTCAGAAGGCCGGACGATGTACAACCCCGTCATGGTACTGATGGCCACATTTCCGCTCGGGAAGTAGGGGTACACACTCCACGCCCCTCCGAAATCGGCTGCATCCGACTCCGGATTGGTGTCGTAATACGCCACAAGTTCCACGTTTCCGTTGGCCGCATCCGAAACGTCCAGCACCCGCATGCCGCTCAAGTAATTCGCTTGGAACAAGCGGTCACCGACCACATAATGGTTGTGATCGATCGCAGGCACGGGTGCCGTGAAATAGCCGATGATGGCGGGCGCATCGATGTCCGTAATGTCCACGATGTACGTCCGCGTGTTGTTGCCAAAATTCTGTTCATCCAACTCGTCGTTCACGAAGCACAACGTGTGGTCCTCATTCACCCAACCCTGGTGGGTGTAGCCCAACTCAGCATAGGTCAGCGTGGAAACCAGCCCCACATCGGACTTGTCGGTCGCGTCCACGATGGCCATGCCGTTGTAGCCGTTGAAACAAAAGACGAGTTCATGTCCCGCGTAATCGGCATCGGGACCGTTGTAGACAATGGGGTGGGCATCGTGCGAATAGGCGCCATCGTAGGCTCCGGCGAGCACCGGAGCAGCCGGATTGGCCAGCGACACGATGTGCAGGCCACCACTGAACGTGTTGCTCCCCACGACATAACCAAACCCCGACTCCTCGTTGATGATCACGTTGTGCGCCTTGCCGAAATTGCCATACGTCGTGACCGGCGTCAAGTTCGCCACCAGTCCCGGCGTCAACGTCAACACGTCATGCAAATCCACCACCTGCAATCCGTGACCCGATGCCTCTGAAACGATGTACGCATAGTGGTCATAGACCTTGATGTCCCGCCACAAACTCGCCACCGTTGCCGTCGGCACATTCGCCAGGTACACCATGTTCGTGGGGTCTGTGATTTCGACGATGGCCGTGCCTGAGGAGCGTCCGTACAGGACAAATTCCCGGCCGCTTTCCGGATCCACCCAGCCCCAGCAATCGTTCCCATTGTTCCCGCCGCCGACTTCGCTCAAAGGCGCCATGTCCATCAGGTCCACTTCCAAACACGCATTTTCACCTGCAAGTCCGTCCATTCCACAAGGGGTTTGGGCGTGAACGCCCGTGGCAAGGAGGATGCCCATCGCACCCCATTTCCAATGTTGCATCGCGTAGGTTTTTGTGGATTGAATTTAGGTCATTTCGAGGTCATGCCGTCAAGTGCGCCCGCGTGTGGCGGGCTGCGGCGGGTTTGCGGCCGATTTTGGTGCCCTCCACAAGCCACGTCGCCTCAGGACGCGCGATGAGCCGCGCGTTGTTGTACGCCATGTCGAGCGTGAGGATGTTCACCCCTTCCCACTGGCCCGCATCGTTTTTGCGGATGGCCACAGCTGCATCGACTTCCCGGAGGTTGGTCAAGGCCAAAGGCAGCAGCAGCTGCACTTCGTTTTGGCGTGCATTCCACTGAGGAACGGCCGTCTTGTAGTCCACCACGCAACGATCCAGCGTCTGCTCCATCGCCCATTCACACGGCTCCGTCAACTTCGACAAGATGCTCGGAAGTTCCGCCACATCGGAGCGGAATTGCTCCCAAATCTCGAGCATCGCTTCCCGCTCCATGCCCTCGGTTTGGGGCAATTCAAGGCGTCCCCCCACCGCATCCATCAACAAGCCCGATGGGATCCGCCGCAGGTTTTCCAAGCACATGGTCTCCCAATCGCACGCCGGTTCGCCTTCATCGATGGGAAAGAAATAATTGCGCGCGCCTCCGCCGAATTGCAATCGGTGTGGCAGGCCTTCGAACTCATCGCGCAACAGCTCCCCCAGTCCCTTGAGCCCGGGGATTCCGAAACCTCGGAAAAACCAATCCTGCGCGTCTTCCCGCTCATTCCGCGCGAACACGGCAAAAATCGACTCGAAATTGGCATTGGTGAGTCCGGTATTGAACGCACAATAAGCCCCGTCCTTGGATTCCACGATCCGTTGCTCGGCGTGTACTTGCTCGAACATGTGGTTGAAATAACTCTTCAGCACCCGGTAGTTCCTTCCCCAAGGTTCCCGCTGGGCCATGTCGGCAAGCCGTTCCAAGGGTTGAGGGTAATTGGGGACAAACGCAAAATCAAAAAGTTTCATAACAAAAAATATTTAAAGAGACTCCAATCATGTGTGCCGGCGGAACCTTTGTTCCAAGGGAATGACAAACTTACCGCTTCCCTGGTTCAAATCAAAAGCTCCCGCCTGCTCCTCCGCCCCCAAATCCGCCCCCTCCAAACCCACCAAACCCTCCGCCGCCTCCCCCACCAAACCCACTCCCCCCGCGACCAAAGGGACCGCTACTGTGGTGAAATTGGCGGTAGCGGCCGGAGGACCGCTGCGACGCCGCCCAAAACAAGATCCACGCCGCCGCCCAATCGATGCCTTGCTTCCGCTGCAATGACCGCACCGATGACCAAATAGCAAACCCCGGCACCCCAATCAACACCAATAAAAACAACAAAAACGCGGCAATGCCCGTGCGCACCTCCCTACCGCCTCCCGACAGGTAGTCGGCTTGTGTCCAATCCCCGGCAGCCAATTGCATCAGGTCGTGTGTGCCGCGCTCGATGGCTCCGAGGTAATTGCCGCGGGCAAGGTAGGGGGTCATCTCCTGCACGACCCGGGCGGCAACGATGTCCGGAATGGCCCCTTCGAGTCCATACCCGGGGGCGATGAACAAGGCGCCCCCGCGGTTGCCACTCCGCGGACGGATGGCCACCACCACCCCGTTGTCCTCATCGGCACGTCCCACACCCCACTCGTGCCCCAATTCCGTGGCAAAAGTCGCTGGCTCGAGCCCGCAGAAATCAGGGTGGATCACCACGACGATGACGTGGCTTGTGCTATCGGTGAATTGACGCAAGTCGCGGTTCAACAATGCCTCCTCGTTAGCCGCCAATTGATCGGCATAGTCGTACACGAACACGCGGTCCGTGGGCGGGGGCACACAGCCCTCGGGCAATGCCGCCCATGCCCCTGTCGCTAGAAGCAATAACAGCAAGCTGAACCCTCCTTTCACCATCCCCAAGAAATTGCGTTGGTGAGTTCGTTCACGTCGTCGTCGGCCACAGGAAAGTGTTCCAAGAGGGCGTCGCCGACGGCTGCAGTCGCACGGAGGAGCCCTTCGGTCCATCGGTTGGACGCGAAGGAAGTGCGGGCGGCGGTTTGGACCTCCTCCCAAAACGCATCACCCACATGCTGGTGAATGCCCACATCACCGATCACGGCAAACTTCCGATCCTTGATGGCCAAATACAGCAGCACCCCATTGCGCGCCGCCGTCCGGTGCATGCTCAGGGCCTCGAAGCACTCCGCCGCGCGATCGAGTACCTCAGCTGGACAGCGGCTTTCGACGTGGATCCGCACTTCGGCCGAGGTGCGGGATTCCACCTGCTCGATGGCCTGCTCCAGCGCGCGCTCGTCCTCGGGGGTGAATTGCGCGTGTGCGCCGATTTTCATGAACCGAAGTCGATTTTGGGCGCTTGTTCGGCACCGGCAGCGGATTCAAACGCTTCGCGGGGTTCGAATCCGAACAGCCCGGCCCAAAGGCGACCGGGAAAGCGACGGACCGCCACGTTGTAGCCGGCAACCGCCTCGTTGTAGCGGGTCCGCGCCGTGGCGATGCGGTTTTCCGTTCCTTCGAGCTGCACTTGCAAGTCGCGGAAATTTGCGTTGGCCTTCAAATCCGGATACGTCTCCGCATAGCCAAGCAACCCGCGCAATGCCGAACCAAACACCATGTTCGACTGCTCAAAAGCCCCCAAGTCGCCCGACTCCGGAACTTGCTGCATGGCGCCCAACGCAGCCGCGCGGGCTTCGGTCACCGCCACGAGTGTTCCCTGTTCAAAATCGGCATAGCCTTTCACCGTCTCCACCAAGTTCGGAATCAGGTCAAACCGGCGTTGGTATTGCGTCTCCACTTGGCTCCACGCCTCATCCACCTGCACATCGGCGTCCACAAACTTGTTGTAAGCGCCCCCCGCATTCCCGATGACCAAGGCGATGAGGGCCAAAGGGATGATCCAAAACAAATGCTTTTTCATGCTGCGAAAGTACTTCCTTGATTCAACCACCACGGTTCCGAAATCTGCAAACCCTGTTAAACCTTACATTCGCAGCCGAATTTCCACGCAATGACCGACATCGAAATCGCCCGCGGCGTCACGCCACACCCCATCACCCAGATCGCTGAACGGCTCGGAATCGCCGCAGATGCCGTCATTCCATACGGCCACACGAAGGCGAAATTGCCCTTGTCTTTGCTGCGCGAGGACCGCATCACGGAATCCAAGTTGATTTTGGTCACGGCCATCAGCCCCACCCCTTCGGGTGAAGGCAAGACCACGGTCAGTGTCGGGCTTGCGGATGGGTTGAACCACATCGGTAAAAAGGCGGCTGTGGCGTTGCGCGAGCCCTCGTTGGGACCTGTGTTTGGCATGAAAGGCGGCGCAGCAGGTGGCGGCCACACCCAGGTCATCCCGATGGAGGACATCAACTTGCACTTCACCGGGGACTTTTCGGCGGTTGAGAAAGCGAACAATCTCCTGGCGGCGCTAATTGACAACAACATCCAAGGCCGCAAGTACAACGTGGGGCTTGACCCGCGGACGGTGACCTGGAAGCGCGTGATGGACATGAACGACCGCAGCCTGCGCCACATCGTGCTGGGCCTCGGCGGCCGCTACCAGGGCATTCCGCGCGAGGGCGGTTTCGATATCACGGCCGCGTCCGAGATCATGGCCATCCTGTGCATGTCGAAGGATTTGGCCGATTTGCAAGCGCGCATTGACCAGATTTACATCGGGGACACGCGGGACAAACAAGCGGTGTTTGCCGAATCGATGAAGGGTTCCGCGGCCATGGCCATCCTGATGAAGGAGGCGATTCAGCCAAACCTCGTGCAGACCTTGGAAGGCACGCCGGCCATCATCCACGGCGGGCCGTTCGCGAACATTGCGCAAGGCACGAACTCGTTGATTGCCACGAAGATGGCCATGAGCTACGCCGACTACGTGGTGACGGAGGCCGGGTTCGGCGCCGACCTCGGCGCGGAGAAGTTCCTGAACATCAAGATGCGGGCGGGCGGCATTGCGCCGCGGGCGGCGGTGTGCGTGGCGACCGTGAAGGCGCTGAAGTACCACGGCAGCGGCCAGGTGTCGGCGACGCCGGATGCGGAGGCCGTGCGGCGCGGGGTGCCGAACTTGGAGAAGCACATCGAGAATTTGCAGGGCTTTGGGCTGCCGGTGGTGGTGGCGCTGAATGCCTTCCACACGGACACCGAGGAGGAGCGCGCCGTCATTTTCGAGGCGTGTGCCGCGAAGGGGGTGCCGTGCGTGCTGAGCGAGGGGTGGGCGAAAGGGGGAGCGGGCGTGGCGGATTTGGCCCAAAAAGTGGTCGAAACCATGAGCGAACACCCGGTCCAGCTGCAACATACCTACGACCTCGACGCCCCCATTTCTGAGAAAATCGAACGCATCGCCACACGCATTTACGGCGCTGACGGCGTCCACTACACCGACACCGCGCGCAGCCAAATGGCTCGTTTCGAAGAACTTGGATTCGGCAAACTGCCCATCTGCATGGCGAAGACGCAAAAGAGCCTGAGCGACAACGAGAAGCTGCTGGCACGCCCGTCCGGATTCCACATCACGGTGCGCGAATTCGAGGTGGCCGCCGGTGCGGGCTTCGTCATCCCGATCACGGGGGCGATGTTGCGGATGCCCGGATTGCCCGCCGTTCCTGCCGCTGAGGGCATGAGCATCACGGGCGAAGGCGTCATCGACGGGCTTTCTTAACGGGATCAGGCGCGACGTGTACCGTGAGGATGCGGTGCGCTTCTTTTCGGACGCTTGGATCTCGCTTGAACCCCCACAGCTTTTCGCGCGCGGCCCGTGCGGCTGCCTCGATGTCCACGATGGGGTCGGGGTAATCGCCCGTGCCGCCGTCCCACAGCCGCTGCATGGGCGGAATGGCCCAAGGTTGGTGGATTTCGGGCGCACCGAAGTGGGCGAGCTCCGGCACCCACTGGCGGATGAACGCGCCGTCGGGATCGCGCTCGAGGCCTTGCTTCACCGGGTTGTAAATGCGCAGCGTATTGATGCCCGTCACGCCCGCCTGCATTTGAAATTGCGCGTAATGAATGCCCGGCTCGAAGTCGAGGAAGCACCTCGCAAGGTGTTGGACACCGGCGTCCCAGGGGTGGTCCAAATGGTGGCACAAGAAACTCACCAGCATCGCCCGCATCCTGAAATTCAGGTAGCCGGTCGCGATGACGCACCGCATGCACGCGTCGATGAGCGGTACACCCGTGCGCCCTTCCTTCCAAGCCGCGAGGGTTGCGGGCGTTCCGGTGTGCGTCATCTCCGCGTAGGCCCGGTTCACCGGTTCGAACTCCATCCGGTCCTCGGACTCAAATTTCTGGATGAAGTGCCCCTGCCAACGCAAGCGGCTCCCGAAGGCGCGCAAGTCGGTGCGCACGCCCTCCTTCGGCGCTTGCTGAAACGCTTGGTACACCTGGCGCATGCTCAAGCACCCCCACGCGAGGTAGGGCGACAGGCGGCTGCACGAGATCCGGCTGGCCGCTGGTTGGCCGATTTGCCGGCGGTACCCCCGGATGCGCTCGTTGTAAAAGGTCGCCATGTAGCGGTGCGCCTCCCGTTCACCGCCGGGCTGGAAGGGACCGGCAGTGCCCGGATCTTCGGCGTGGGAAACACGCGGCACGCCTTGGATTTGCCAGGCTGATGGCCACGTCAATTCGCCCTTCACCAAATGCGGGCCGGGTTCGGGAAGGACCAACGGCGCATGCATGACACGGTGCCAGCGGTCGGCCCAGTCGGCGCGCCCTTGGAGGCCGCGCACGACGGCCTGCTGGGGAAGTTCATGCCACGGGATGCCTTGCGCTCGGGCCCAACGTGCCACGGCCCGGTCCCGGTCGAACGTGTGGCGCAGCCCGGTTTCCTCGTGGCTCCACAGGGTGCGGATGCCGCCTTGTTCGTGCAGGAAGGCCAGGACCTCGAGCACTTCGGCTTGGAGCGTCGCGGTGGTGACCGGCCACTGCAGGGCGCGCACCTCATCGGCGAGTTGCGACCACGCCTGCCAACGGAAGGTCAGGTGCCGGTTGCTGGTGGTGGGGTGCGCTAGGTCGGTGGGCTCGAAGACGTGGAGCAGCAGCACGTTGCGGCCTGTGCCCAGGGCTCGGGCGAGCGGCGCGTGATCGCGCAACCGGAGGTCCCGCTTGAACCAAACGACGTCCCACATGTCACCGGAACAACTGCGCCGTCGCCCGGGTTCACCAAGGCAGCACTTGCTCGCGCTGAAGGCCGAAGATGCCGTATCCCCCAGCGATGTTGCCGAACACGGAAGCCGGCTCAGCGAACGGGTTGTCTGCCGAAGCGGAATAATCGGCGAGGGAGACGTAATGTTGGTAGAGGGCGTCCGAAAGCGATGCCACCCGGACCCGGAAATCGTCGGGGCTGACCGGATCGTCGGTCCAGCGGGTGAGGGTGAAGGTGAAATTGGAAAGCGGGGTTTGGTCTAGGCCCAAATCGTCGACTAAAAACCCGCCCGCGTAGAGGTTAAAATCCAGCCGCTCGGCCGACGCCAAATCCGGCTCCGCCCACAACGCCGTCCACATCCCCAGCCCCGTGCGCTGCTCCACGGCAATCAGGTAGCGGTCGTGAACGCCCGCGTGGTTCACCACGTCCACCGCATACCGGTCCTCGATGAGCACGTCCTCCGTCCAAACCGAAGTGACGGTATCCGCCCCGAGGACCAGCGCTGCGGTACCCTCGGCTGGTGGCGGAACGGTCGCTTGCGCCGTTGCCACCGGCAGCCCGGGCGCTTCAGCCTCCAGCACCACCTCCTCCCCCGTCTGCCAAGTCCAACCGGCCCCGGGAGCGGCTTCCAACGTGCCGTTCGATCCGCTCCACGCCCATTGCTCCACGCCGCCCCAACGGACCGCCACCACGGCATCTTCCGCTGGAACGCTGCCCGCCGAATCGAGCACCCCCGCCGATCGGTACACTACGGCCCAAACCACCGAATCGCCCTCGGTGATTTTTGCCGTGATGGCAAGCGCCGGCTCGTGCTCGGGGAAGGCGATCTCGCGGACCACCCCCTCGCGGAGTTTTTGGCAACCCACTGCGGCTACCGCGAACAGAATCAAAACGTAACGCGCCATGAGATGGAAGGAATGATGGGAAAGATGCCGTATTCACGGATGACCGGCAGGCCGTTGCTGTCGGTTGATTTTTGGGCAAAAAACGGGTTCAAATTGTTGTAGGCATTGTAGATGCTCAGCACGAGCTGCCGCGACCCTTTATCGCCGACGAGCGTCCGCGTCATGCTCAGGTCCAGCCGGTGATAGGGGCTCATGCGGTAAGCGTTCCGCTCGCTGGGGACTTGCACGGGGATGAGCCAAAACTCACCCGCCAGCTCCCCATCAAACGCCGCCATGTACTCCGTTTCCGTCAACGTCAGCGCCCGCCCCGTTCCAAACACCCACGCCACGGCCCCCGTCCACGCCTCGTCGAACACGTGCGTCACCACGAGGCTCACATCGTGCCGGCGGTCGTACGTGAACGGAAACCAATTCCCGTCATTGAGCTCGTCGAACTTCCGTTCCGTCTTGCTCCACGTGTACCCGATCCACCCTTTGGTATCCCCCACCTTGCGCTGCACGAACACCTCCAACCCATACGAGCGCCCGATGCCCTGCACCACTTGGTCTTGCCAATCCGTGTCCAGTCCGAACACAAAGCTCGCCCCCTCCTTGTAGCTCAGCAGCCCATCCATGTCCTTCCAATACCCCTCGAGCGACACCTCCCAGTCGCCATACGTGCGCGCCCACCCTGCGGCGTACTGCACGCTCTGCTGCGGCCGGATCCGCGCCGTCGAAGGCACCCAAAGGTCGGTCGGCAAACTCAGCCCTTCGTTCGTCAACAGGTTCACGAACTGCGACATCTGCGCGTAGGACAGCTTCAGGGCCGAGCGATCCGGCAGCTGGATGCTGCAGGCCAAACGCGGTTGCAGCGACGGATACCGCTCCCCTCCCACGGCCAACATTGCCGCATGCAGCCCCGCGTTCACCCGCACCTTCTCCCCGATGGCCCATTCGTCCTCCGCGTAGAGGTACGCCTCGTTCGAACGGATGACCTCAGACCCGAGCAAGGTGTCGAGAACGTTTTCCGCACCGGCTTCCAACTGCAGCGACGTGGCACCGGGCGAGAACCGGTGGTTCGTCCAAGCGCCGCCATAGCGGACCACATGTGCAGGGGAAGGCGAGAATTCGAAATCGCTGCGCAAACCAAGGTCTTCGATGCCGCTGCGGTAAAGGGCTGCGAACCGCTCGGTCGAAGACTCCGCTGCGGTGGTGGTGGTTTCCGCGAGCTCGGCACCGGTGTTGAACCGGTAGTTGCTCCGCATGAGCGTCGTGTTCGAAAACAGCCGAGGTCCCCATTCGTGCGCCCAACGAACGGCTTGCACCGCATTCCGCCAGTCCAACCCCAAGTCCGCTGAGGTCTCGAACACCTCACCGTCGTCCTCCGTGCGCTCCGAGGTGGCGATCCCGAAGTCGTCCAGGCTATTGAACGCGCTGAAATAAAGCCGACCCCGGTCACCAACACGCCAGTGCACCTTGGCATTGAAGTCCTGGAAATAGTAAGCAGGGTCGGTTCGGAACCCGTCGCTCGAGGCATTGACTGCCCAAATGATCGGCTTGGCCAACAAATCGAGGTAAGTGCGCCGGCCGCTGATCATGAAACTGGCTTTGTCCTTGACTAGCGGCCCTTCGGCCGTCACCTTCGAGGCGATGAGGGAAACGGTTCCATCGATGTGGTATTCGCTCATGTGGCCATCCTTGAGGTTGACTTCGAGGATGGAACTGAGGCGGCCACCGTAGCGGGCAGGGAAGCCGCCCTTGGTGAGGGACATCGATTTGACCGCATCGGCATTGAACACGCTGAAAAAGCCAAACAGGTGGTTCACGCTGTAGAGGGGGACGCCGTCGAGGAGCATGAGGTTCTGGTCCGGGCTGCCACCGCGCACATACAAGCCGGTTGTGCCTTCGCCACCGGACTGGACGCCCGGCAGGAATTGGAGGGCTTTGAGCAGATCGACTTCGCCACCGATGGCCGGCATGGCGCGGATCTGGTCGATGGGGATTTCGATGCGTGACATTTGGACTTGCTCTTCCAGTTTGCGCGCAGAGGCCGCCTCCACCACGGCCTCACCGATGGCCACTCCTGAAACGAGGTCCACGTTGACCCGCTCACTTCGGACAACTTCC
>JALQTD010000390.1 GCA_023264155.1 Flavobacteriales bacterium
AGAGGGCTTCGTCCGTCGCATACGAAACGTAGTTGATGGCCGTAGCGTCTGAACATCCCGCCAGCTCGTCTTCGTCACAAACGCCGTCACCGTCCGCGTCGTTCAAGCAGTTGCCGTCGCAATCGACTCCCGCCGCTGCGTAGGTGCAAGCCCCCGCGTTGGTGGCGTCCGCATCGAAGTTGCAGGCCGAGTCGTCTTGGCACCCGGTGACTTCCCACTGATCGCACACGCCATCCTCGTCGGCATCGAACAAGCAGTTGCCGTCGCAGTCGTACCCGCTTTCGGCGTAGGTGCAAGAGCCGTTGTCGTCCGTGGCTTCAGCAGCATAGTTGCAAGCGTTCGAATCCGTGCATCCATCCACTTCGAACGCATCGCATACGCCATCGGCATCGGCATCGTTGAGGCAGTTGCCGTCGCAGTCGTAGCCTTCAGCTGCGTATGAACAGTATCCCGCATTCGTGGCGTCGGCATCGAAGTTGCATGCCGCATCGTCCTGGCAACCGGTGACTTCCCATTGGTCGCACACGCCGTCTTCGTCGGCATCGAACAAGCAGTTGCCGTCGCAGTCGTACCCGCTTTCCGCGAAGGTGCATGAACCGTTGTCGTCGGTTGCGGAAGCGTCGAAGTTGCAAGCGTTCGAAG
>JALQTD010000391.1 GCA_023264155.1 Flavobacteriales bacterium
TGGTCGCCCAATCCGAGCTCGAGCGTCACCGTGTAGATGCCGTCTGCATCCTCATCGAGCATCTCCACACACGTTCCGCACCAGTTATCGATGGTGTTTCCGGTTACATAGATCGGGCCGAGGATGTCCTCTTGGCTCATGTCCACCGCCAAGGTCACGGCTGAGGTGGTCGGCTCCACGGGGTCGTCCGTGCAGGCGCCACATGCGCTGAAGCAATTGGTCTCGATGTTCAAGGGAGCGCCGCCAGCCACGGTAACAATGCGGTTTGTGAAAGCGCCCGTGGTGAGGGTGCAATCGGCGTCGTCCTCGGGAGTGAGCTCTTCTTGGCCGTCCCAACCGCCATTGTTGTAGCGGTATTCATAGGTGCCGGGCTCCAATTGCAAGGTCAGGCTGTACACGCCGTCACCGTCTTCGTCGAACATTTCGACGCAGTTGCCACACCAGTTGTCGATGGCAAGTCCGGTGATGTAGATGGGCCCCGCGATGGCCGTGGTGTTCATGTCCACGTTGAACGTGACGTCCACGGGGTCCTCAGGAGCCGAACAAGTGCCATCCGTTGAGCATTGTGCGAAGCAGGTGGACAGCGTCGTGTCGGACACCACGTTTTCAATGAAGCGGTCGTTGTAGTTCGCGGGATCGCC
>JALQTD010000392.1 GCA_023264155.1 Flavobacteriales bacterium
AAATGCATCATGATTCTATCTTCATTACGACCTTGATATTGTAGACAATGAGAAGGTAGTTCATGCACGACTTGATAGCGGTCGTCTTCTGGAAAATTCATAGTTTCAATAACTGCATCATTGATTGTATCAGTTACTTTCTGAATGTATTCTTTACTTTTACCTTCAAGAATATTTATGGTCACAAAAGGCATATTTTCTCCATTTAATGAGTTTTGTGGAATATTAAGAATTAAGAAAATGTATAATATATTATACTTTAAGATGCTCCAAACTTTATTGTTACAACCAGTGCTTAGGATTCATAATCCTGAGGTCGAGAGTTCAAGTCTCTCCATCACCACCACTAATTCATTTAAAAATTACTTAATATTAAAATTTAACAGATATTTATTGAAAAAATAATATAATTAAGTATATTAAATAGTTAACTTCTTATGCTAGTACTTAAATGAAAACATTGCTTAATATAATCCAAAGTGTTCTTGCAGCATTTATTGGAATTCAAAAAAATAGTAAATTTAATGATGATGATAAATTTATTGAAAAAAATGGATTTATGCCTTATCTGCTCGTTGGTCTAGTGTTAGCTCTTATTTTTATAATCTCAATTGTAACTGTGGTATCAATCAT
>JALQTD010000393.1 GCA_023264155.1 Flavobacteriales bacterium
AGTCTGCGCGCCTTGGACATTCCGCTCACGCAAGCCGTGCATGCTTGCCAAAACTTGAGCCCAGTGCCGGGGCGCCTGCAAGCGGTGGGCAGCGACGCCACCCAGCCGCTGGTGCTGGTCGACTACGCCCACACGCCCGACGCCGTGCGCCAAGTGCTGCGCGCCTTGCGCGCCACCGCTGACGCGCGTGGTGGCCAGTTGTGGTGCGTCTTGGGGTGTGGCGGCGACCGCGACGTGACCAAACGAGGCCTCATGGCGGCAGCCGCTGAAGCTGGTGCCGATCGCGTGGTCTTGACCAGCGACAACCCGCGCAGCGAAGACCCCGAAGCCATCTTGGAAGCCATGATGAGTGGCTTGCAGCGCCCCGCACACGCCGTGTGCGCGGACCGCGCTCAAGCCATCGCGCAAAGCATCGCCCAAGCACAAACCCAAGACGTCGTGCTGATTGCGGGCAAAGGCCACGAAGACTACCAAGAGGTCAAAGGTCAACGCCTGCCGTTTTCGGACCACGATGTCGCGCTGGCTGCCTTGCACCAACGCGCCCTCAGCGAGACGGGAGGCGCTGTATGAGCCGCACACCCTTGAGCGTTTGGGCCGACGTGCCCGGTGCACGCCGCGTGGGCCAATG
>JALQTD010000394.1 GCA_023264155.1 Flavobacteriales bacterium
GGAAAGCATCGCCGGCGCCGAACAGCAGGAAGAGCCGGGCCGCAGCTATCTGCGCCGCGACCGCATCACGGGTGGGTTCGAACTGCGCAACGTGGAATTCCGCTATGACGAGAAATCCAGCGCGGTGGTCGATATTCCCGGCATCGCCATTCCGGCCGGGCAGCATGTTGCCGTGCTGGGGGCCAATGGTTCGGGCAAATCCACCTTGCTGCGGTTGCTGGCCGGGCTGTTCGATCCGACGCGCGGCCGCATCCTGATCGACGGGGTGGATCTGGGGCAGGTGCATCCACGCGATCTGCGCCGGGCTGTCGGCTATCTGGGGCAGGAGGTGCGGCTGTTTGCCGGCAGCCTGCGCGACAACCTGAACCTCACGCAGCTTGAACGTGACGACGACCGCCTGTTCGCCGCGCTGGATTTCGCGGGCCTTGGCCCCTTTGTGCGCAACCATCCGCGCGGGCTGGATCTGGAAATCCGCGAACTGGGCGAGGGGCTTTCGGTCGGGCAGCGGCAAAGCATCGGCTGGGCGCGGCTCTGGCTGCAAGACCCGTCGGTCGTGCTGCTGGATGAACCGACCGCCGCGCTGGACCAGACGCTTGAGGCGACGCTGGTCAGC
>JALQTD010000395.1 GCA_023264155.1 Flavobacteriales bacterium
TATTTATCCTTAAGGTTTGAGTGGCGCTTTGCTTTGTCAGCAGTGATTGCAAATATGCATGATGTCATTATCATCCTTGGCTTCTTTGCACTCTTTCAATGGGAGTTTAATTTAACTGTCCTAGCCGCTGTATTAGCAGTTTTAGGCTACTCCGTGAATGAGTCTGTAGTGGTTTTTGATCGAGTTAGGGAAAACTTCAGAAAAATGCGTCGTGCATCAGTAACTGAAGTGATGAATAATGCAATTACCCGAACGATGTCAAGAACCATCATGACCCATCTTTCAACCCAAACTGTTGTTATATCGATGCTAATTTTTGGTGGTGAAATATTACATAACTTCTCTTTAGCTTTGACTATTGGAATTCTATTTGGTATCTACTCATCAATAATGGTCGGTTGTCCAATGGCCCTTTGGTTAGGCACAAACCAGTCTAATCTTGCCGGATCTATTTCTGAAAAAAAAGAAACTGAGTCTCCCTAAATCCAAACGTGATTGATTTACCCATAACTTATCAAATTTTAATTTTATTTACCCTCCTCGGTATTTCCGCATTTTTTTCAATTGCGGAAACCAGTTTAATGGGTATCAGCCAGCACAAGCTTAATTAT
>JALQTD010000396.1 GCA_023264155.1 Flavobacteriales bacterium
TCACCCAGCCACATCAAGAACAAGGTGCCTGCGGTCAGGCTCACAACTGCCGTCAAGCGGAAGGTGAAGCCGGGATCAATGACCAAGCCTGCCGTACCTTCTAGCGCGAGCGCAATGCCCAGCGATTGGAAAACCGCCAAAGCCACCGTGCCGTAACGCGTGTATTGCGTGATTTTGCGACGGCCTGCTTCGCCTTCCTTTTTCAAGGACTCGAACGCAGGAATCACATAACCGGCCAACTGCATGATGATCGATGCCGAGATGTACGGCATGATGCCGATCGCAAACACCGAGAAACGGCTCAACGCGCCACCTGAGAACATGTTGAACAAGCTCAGGATGCCGCCTTGCTGCCCCTTGAACAGCTGCAATTGGTCAGGGTTGATCCCCGGCACCGGAATGTGTGCACCGATGCGGTACACGACCAGTGCCGCCAGCAAAAACAGCAAACGACGACCGAGGTCACCGTAGTTGTTCTTGCCGTTGCCGAGTGAAGCGTTGGTTGCCACGCGATTGCCTTTGTGCCCAGGGTTCTCGATCAGGCCTCGATGGCGCCGCCAGCAGCTTCAATCACTGCACGCGCACCAGCCGTGGCATTCACGCCCTT
>JALQTD010000397.1 GCA_023264155.1 Flavobacteriales bacterium
TAGTCTGGCGTGACCTCGACGGTTTGCAGGGTCACCATGCCCACACGCGGGTCTTTCAACTCGCGCGCAATCAATTCACTCAAATCCCGCTGGATTTGATCGGCGACGCGAAAGCCGCGATTGGGCGTACTGGATTTTTTGCGCATAAATGGGACTCAGTGCCCAGACCCCGCGCGTTGCCGCGCAAGGCCTGTGCATCACAGCGTACGGGCCACTTCCTTGATTTCGAAGAACTCGATTTGGTCGCCTTCTTCAATGTCGTTGTAGCCCTTGATGTTGAGGCCGCACTCGAAGCCTTCGCGCACTTCCTTGGCATCGTCCTTGAAGCGCTTGAGTGACTCCAGCTCGCCCGCATAAACCACGACGTTGTTGCGCAGCAGTCGAATGCGGGCGTCGCGACGCGCCACACCCGAGGTGACCATACAGCCGGCAATCGAGCCGATTTTGGAGACCCGGAAGATTTGGCGAATCTCGGCCATGCCGATGATTTCTTCCTTTTTGTCCGGCGTCAACATGCCCGACAGCGCCTGCTTCACGTCATCCACGGCGTCATAAATGATGTTGTAGTAACGCACATCAATGCCGTTGCCTTCGGCGGCTTTGCG
>JALQTD010000398.1 GCA_023264155.1 Flavobacteriales bacterium
CTCAGTCAAGAACTGCATGTGCGTAAGCGGATTGCCTTCATTATCTACCGCATTACCTGCTTGAATAACCACGTAACGCTCGTAGTAGATAATCATATCAAGCTTCTTAGAAGGAAGCCCTAATAGGTAACCAATTTTGTTTGGCAACGAACGGAAGTACCAAATGTGAACGACAGGAACCACCAAAGAGATGTGTCCTACGCGGTCACGACGTACTTTCTTTTCAGTCACCTCGACACCACAACGGTCACAAACAATACCCTTGTAACGGATACGCTTGTACTTACCACAAGCACATTCGTAATCCTTAACAGGACCGAAAATACGCTCACAGAAGAGACCATCACGCTCAGGTTTGTGCGTACGGTAGTTGATTGTTTCTGGTTTCAAAACCTCTCCATGACTACTCTCAAGGATGGTTTCTGGTGCGCTCAACGAGATCGTGATCTTGTTGAATGCGCTGTTTGTGTTTTTATCGCTTTTTCTAAGAGCCATAATGCGATTGTATTAAAACCCAAGGCCCGAAGACCTTGGGGATTATTCATGTATTAGTCCAACGTTACTTTTAGTCCCAATCCTTTCAATTCGTGCAACAATACGTTGA
>JALQTD010000399.1:0-266 GCA_023264155.1 Flavobacteriales bacterium
ATTGGTATGTCAGAGGAAGACGCTGAGTAAGAGCAAAGCTTGACGGTTAGAGGCGGTATCTATAGAATGCCGCCTCTTTATTTTAGTGGCCGAGAGGCCGAGTGACGTTCGGCTCCAGCCGAGCATGAAATTGGAGTTAAATCTGCATGGCAACGATCAACCAGCTAGTGCGCAAGCCGCGTAAGCGCAAAGTCGCGAAGAGCGACGTGCCTGCGCTGCAGGCCTGCCCTCAGCGCCGTGGTGTATGTACCCGTGTTTACACCACC
>JALQTD010000399.1:276-601 GCA_023264155.1 Flavobacteriales bacterium
GCGCTACGTAAAGTATGTCGTGTGCGCTTGACCAACGGTTACGAAGTGTCTTCGTACATTGGCGGTGAAGGCCACAACCTGCAGGAACACAGTGTTGTTCTTATTCGTGGTGGTCGTGTGAAGGATTTGCCGGGTGTGCGTTATCACACTGTACGCGGAAGCTTGGATACCTCTGGTGTGGCCAAGCGTAAGCAAGCACGCTCTAAGTACGGAGCAAAGTGGCCTAAGTAATTTAGCCGTAACAATTAGGTGCTACCATCAAGGTAGCTAAAATTAGTAAGGCCAAGACCCTGCCTCTCCCACCAATCAATAAGTGGCAGGTCGG
>JALQTD010000039.1 GCA_023264155.1 Flavobacteriales bacterium
GATGCTGGGCGACCGCATGGAGCGCATTTCCCTCGTGGTGACGCATTGATGCCGCATGCAGGAGAGCCGGGCCTTCGCGGGTCCGGCTTTTTTATGCGCCGTATTTTGTGTGCCAAATGCCCATCAAGCGCCTCCCCCCTTGGAACCCCGAAGCCGCCGCCGAGCTCATCGCCGAATGCTTCGACGCGCCGGCCGAGCGCGAGCGGGCGTTTCGCACCGCCGAGCGCCTTGCTTCCGTGGTCCACACCCTGAACGCCATCCAACCGGAGGACCACTTTGACCTGTTGGACGAAGCGGGGATTTCAGCGACTTGGCGCGTGACGTTGGAGAACACGGCTGCGGGCACGCAGCAGGTGGTGACCGGGGAGCGCGCCCGGGACGTGGTTTGGTTCCTCGATGAAATGTGGCAAGACGCCCCGCTCGCCATGTCGCCCGTCCGCTACCAACGGCTCGGCTTCCGGATCGTCGAAGAATACCTCTACGCGCCCCTGCGTTCAGCGCTCGCCGGCCGCGATGCCGAGGTGGACGAATTCGTGGGCGACCTCCTCACGCTCATTCTCGGGGAGCACCGCAACAATTACGTGTTCATGTGGTGGCAGGCGAACCACGGCCGCTTCAGGCCAGCTGCCCGGCGATGAACCCGGTGGTCCAGGCCGCCTGGAAGTTGAAGCCGCCGGTCACCCCGTCGATGTCGAGCACCTCACCCGCGAAGTAGAGCCCCGGCGCCACCCGGCTTTGCATGGTCGCGAAATCGACGTCGCTGCGCAGCACGCCGCCGCAGGTGACGAACTCCTCTTTGAACGTGGTTTTGCCGCGCACAGGGTACGCATCGTTGAGCAGGGTGTCCACGAGTTTGTTCCGCTGCTTTCGGGCCAAATCCGCCCACGTCCGCTCCCCCTCAATCCCCGCCCGCTCGAGCACGTACGCCCAAAACTTCCGGGGCAGCTCAAACGGGCACGCATTGCCCACCTGCTTCCGCGCATGCTCCGCAGCCGCCCCCTGCAATGTCGCCTGGACGGCCTCCTCGTTCCGCTCCCCGACCCAGTTCACCTGGACCGTGAAGGCGTACCCCCGGTCCGCCAATTCCCGGGCGCCCCAAGCGGACAACTTCAGCACGGCCGGACCGCTCAGCCCCCAGTGCGTCACGAGCACCGGCCCCTGCTCTTGGAGTTTGGTCCCCTGAATCCGCACGATGGCCGACGGCACCACCACCCCCATCAGCCGCCGGATCCCCTCGCCCGGCAGGTTGAACGTGAACAACGACGGCACCGGATCCGCGAGCCCATGCCCCAGCCGCTCCAGCCACGCCAGCCCCTCCCGCTTCGGACTCCCGCCCGTGGCCACCACCACCCGATCGAACCGCGCCCCGTCCACGTGCCACCCGCCCTCGACCGGCTCGAGCGCGGCCACCGGGCGCTGCAGCACCACCCGCACCCCCGCTTCCCGGGCCGCCGCCTCAAGGCAGTCGATGATGGTTTGGGACGAGTCGGTCACGGGGAACATGCGCCCGTCGTCCTCCGTCTTCAACTCCACCCCGCGCTCGCCAAACCACGCCACGGTGTCGTTCACAGCGAACCGCCCGAAGGCCTTCCGCAGCTGCTTTTCGCCCCGGGGGTAATGCTTCGAAAGGGCGCTCGGCGACGAACACGCGTGCGTGACGTTGCAGCGGCCCCCGCCCGAAACCTTGACCTTCGCGAGGACCTTGTTCGACCGCTCGAACAGGGTGACGCGGTGGCCGCCTGAGGCGGCGGTGATGGCGGCGAAGAAGCCGGCTGCACCGCCACCGATGACGGCGACGTGGAGGGGGGAGTTCATGCGGGCGAAGGTAGGATGGGATTTGGCCTACCCCTTGCGGCGCGTGCGGGAAAGCCAACTCGGGAGCACCAGCGCGCCGGCAAAGAGGTACGGGAAATAGGTGAAGAGGCGCCACAGCACCGCCACCACCGCGAGGTACGCCAAGCCGGTGACATCCCCGAGGAATTCCGGCAGCGCGACCTCCGCGAACCCGGCCGAACCCGGCGTCGGACTGATCATCAGGATGATCCACATGACCAGCTGCCGCCCCATCACCGCGGCATGCGGCACCGCTTCGAAAAACACGAGCAGCAAGCAATTCAAGGTCAGGAACCGGGCGCTCCACGACACGACCGTCGCGCCCATGGCCTTCGCCCAAAGCCGCCAACCGCTGCCCCGCATGGCGTCCGAAGCCACCACGAGGTCCTCCGACCAGGCGGCCACGCGCTCCCGCCACCGGCGGAGCGGTCGCCACTGGAACCACCGGTCCAGCAGCGCCTGCACCCGCCGGGGCGCCACGAGCACGCCGAGCAGGATGAGCGTGGTCAGGACGACAATGAACCCGTAGCCCATGGCGAACAGGGTGGCCACCGGCCAATCGCCGCTGCCTTCAGGGAAAAACGCGCCCCCCGTGGCGGCGACGGCGACAGCGGTCAGTGGTACGGCGAGGATGTAGAACAGTTCGTCCATGAGGGCAGTCACGAAGACCGTGGCCACGCTCCGGCCCACCGGCAGCCCTTCCCGCTTCAAGATCAGGATGGCCACGGCCGATCCACCCACCACGCTCGGCGTCAAGGCCGAGGCGAATTCCCACAGCACAATCGAACTGAACGCCGACCGCCAATTCAGCCGCCCGAGCCCGAGGATGCGGAGGCGCACCATGTAGGCGAAGTCGCGCAGGAGCACGCAGAGCAGGGCGCCACCGAGGGCCCAGCTGGACCGGGCGCTCCAAGTGAATTGCTGCAGCAGTTCGCGGGTGGTGGTTTGCAGGCCGGTGGCGGGGTCGCGGACCACGTCGTCCAGGCTGGCGTCGAGCAGCCACCACGCCGCCGCCACCCCGATGGCCAGGGGCAGCAGCACCTTGCCGGGTGAGAGGGCGCTCCGTATGCGTTGGGCATCGCTCACGTGCTCGAAGGTACGGCGTTCAGGCGTAGACCTCCGTGCCTTCGGAGCAGTTGCGGCACATGTCGATGCCCGCGCGGTCGGTGAAGAGGCGGTGCCGGAAGGCCGAATAGGCGGGGCCGTGCCAAATCTCCCGCACCCCTTGCGCTCGGACGTTGCCGACGGGGTGCTGGGCGTCCTTGTCGAAGCAGCAGGGAACGAGGGTCCCGTCCCAGGTCATTACGCAGCCCTGCCACATGCGCCAGCAGGAGTTGTCGAGCGGGTTGCGGAGGGTCCAAGTGCCGTCGGGGCGGCGGTCGTAGCGGCGGAAGGCGGGGTTTGTCGTGAGGAGGGGGTGGCCGTCGTGGGGCTGATCGATTTGGGCCGTTTTGAGGTCGAGCTCGTCGACGCCGTATTCGCGGGCGAGCCGGCGGATGGCGGGGACTTGGTGTTCGTTGGGGCCGACGACAAGGAACTGCCAAACGACGTGCGGGGTGGCGGAGCCGGCGGCGCGCCGGGCTTCGAGGACGGCCCGGGTGCCGTCGAGGACGCGCTGGAGGGTGCCGCCGACCCGGTAGGCGGCGTAGGCTTCCTGGGTGGTGCCGTCGATGGAGACGATGAGGCGGTCGAGGCCGGAGGCGACGAGCCGCTCGGCGCGCTCGGGCGTGAGGTAGTGGGCGTTCGTCGAGGTGGAGGTGTACAGCCGCCGCGCTTTGCAGGTGCGCACGAGGTCCTCGAACTGCGGATGCAGCGTGGGCTCGCCTTGGAAGTAGAGGTTGATGTAGACCAAACCGTCGCGCAGGTCGTCCAGCACCGGCCCCAGCACCACCGGGTCCAGCATGCCCGTTGGGCGCGTGAAGGACCGCAAGCCGGACGGGCATTCGGGACACCGCAGGTTGCAGCTCGTGGTGGGCTCGATGCTCAGGCTCATGGGGAGCGCGCCCACCGCGATGGTGCCGCCGCGCCGGGCCCGCCGGAAGCTTCCGTGGAGGTTGATGGCGTTGCGGAGGCGCCGAATGGTCAGGGGGCGGAGGCGGCGGAGGCGGTCGCGCAGGATTTGGCCTGAAAAGCGCATGAATTCAAAATTAAGACGCGGCGGCTGATTACCTTCGTGGGCATGATCGCAATCGGCAATACCCTCCTGTCGGAAGACCTGTTCGACCAGCTGTTCGCCTGTGACCTTGGGGCCTGCAAAGGCGCGTGCTGCGTGGAAGGCGAGAGTGGGGCGCCGCTGGAAGAGCGCGAACTGGCCATCCTCGAGGAAGTGTTCGACACGGTGAAGCCGCGGCTGCGGCCGGAAGCGCTGAAGGTCATCGAGGAGGTGGGGCTGTTCGAAGTGGACGGCGACGGCGATTTCGTGACGCCCATCATCGGCGGCCGCGAGTGCGTGTACGCCACGTTCGATGCCGATGGCACGGCGAAGTGCGCGTTTGAGCAGGCATGGCGCGAAGGCGAAATCGATTGGCCCAAGCCCATCAGCTGCCACCTGTACCCCGTGCGGCTCAAGGAACTCCACGACTTCACGGCCCTGAACTACCACCGGTGGCCGATTTGCGAAGGCGCGCGGACGTGCGGGGCGAAGGCGGGGATTAGCGTGTTGGAGTTTTGCAAAACGGCGCTCGTGCGGCGGTTTGGGCAGGCGTGGTACGACGAGGCCTTGGAGGTCTACCGGGTTTGGAAGCAGGAGCGTTCATGAGGATCGCGCTGGTCATCCCGCTGGTCTGTTGCCTGGCAGGGACCGCGCTGGGGCAATCCCCGATGGCCTCCTTGTACGGGCCGGAATGGTGGGAAGGGCCTTGGGAGGTGCCGGTTCCTGTGGACGGCGCGAATTCTACGGCGCACGAGGTGCTGTTGGGGGCCAACGACGGCGGGTTGACCATCGGGCGGATGCACGTGCAGTTCGATGCGCAGTGGTGGGAGCAGCCGGCGGAGTGGGCACCATTCATGGCGAACCGGTTGATGGATCCGGCCCGGTTTGACGCGCTGTTGCCGATGCAGGGGTGGGGGTTGCAGGCGCCGCCTTGGCCGGGGTTGGGTGAGGTGACGCATTTGTCTTACGACGCGTCGGGTACGTGGGCGGTGTTGTCGGCGTACCGGGATGAACAGCGGGAGGACACGGATTTATTTATCGTGATGCGAACGCGGGAGGGGTGGTCGGACGTGCGGCCGTTGAAGGCGCTGAATTCGCCGCACAATGAGGTGTTTCCGAACTGGGTAGGCGGGCGGCTTGTGTTCGGGAGTGACCGACCGGGAGGGGCAGGGGGCTTCGATTTGTATGTGGCGGATCGGTGGAATTCGTTCCGAGCGGCGGACCGGTTGGCGGCGCCGTTGAACGGGGCGGGGGACGATGTGGCGGCGATGGGGACCCGGGGTGGGTGGTACGTCTGCACGGCGCGGCCCGGGGGGCAAGGGGGACTCGATGTGTGGTGGGTAGGGCGCGAGGAGGAGCCGGAGCCGGAGCCCATGGCCGCGGGGCTGGTGGCGCGGTTGGTGAAAGAATCGGGCGAGCCGTGGGCCGAGGCGGTGTTGGAATTGCGTGGGGTGGAAGGGGCGATTTGG
Source organism: Flavobacteriales bacterium (assembly GCA_023264155.1). Taxonomy (GTDB): domain Bacteria; phylum Bacteroidota; class Bacteroidia; order Flavobacteriales_D; family Sanyastnellaceae; genus JALQTD01. Next base: position 5,455 of record JALQTD010000039.1, read on the forward strand.
TTGCGGGAGGCCGTGGATGGCGCCGGTGAGGTGGGCCTCGGTGAGGTGCCGCTCCGGGACCAGTTCAGTGCGACGGTGGTGGCGAATGAGGGGCGCGGCTTCTTGGAACTGCACCGCATGGGGGGCGAGCGCTTGTTGCGGCTGCCGGTGGAGGCTGGCGTGCCGTTTGCCCTGAATTTGCTCGCGCTTGAGCTGCTGGGTGACGCGGGCTGGACGTGGGAGGAGGACGCCAGCGTGTTTCCTGAGCCGTTTGCCGCGGTCCAAATCCTGTTCGCCACCAACTCCGCAACCCTCGACGCCGCCGCCCAGTCCGAGCTCTTGCGGTGGTGGGACCGCTGGGGCGGTCCTGCCGATGAAGCGCGTCTGCGCATCTCGGGCCACGCGGATGCCAGCGGTTCGCCCGCGCGCAACGCCGCGATCAGCGCGGCCCGCGCCGAGGCCGTAGCGGACTGGTTCCGCGCCCGTGGGGTGGCTGCCGAATCGCTCGTCGTGGAGGGGCAGGGGAGCCGTTCTCCGCTCGTTGGAGGGGCGTGGCAGGACGTGGCGCGCCGCCAGCCGGCCTACCGGGAGCTTGTTCCGTGCGAGCGCCGGGTGGAAGTGCGTTGGGAGGGGTGGTGAGATTTGGCCTAAACCTGCGCGCAACGCCGTGAGATGCCCTAATTTTGCCGCATGTTAGTGAACATGATGCGGGCCAAGCTGCACCGCTTGACCATCACCGAGGCCAACCTCAATTACATCGGAAGCATTACGCTCGACCCCCTGCTCATTGAGGCGGCGGGCCTGCTCGATGGTGAACGCGTGCAAATTGTGAACGTCAACAACGGCGAGCGCCTCGAAACGTACATCATCACGGGCGAACGCGGTTCCGGTGAAGTGTGCCTCAACGGTCCCGCCGCCCGGCGCGTCCAAGTTGGCGACGTCATCATCGTCATTGCTTATGGGATGATGGAGCTCGAGGAGGCCCGTTCATTCAAGCCCACCATCTTGTTCCCGGAAGAAGGGACGAACCGGTTGCCCGCATGAACGTGAAGAAAGCGCTGACCTATGTGGTGTTCCTCGGCATCGGGGCGCTGCTCTTCTACCTCGCGGCGGCAGCGGTGGAGGACTGGGATGCGCTGAAGCGGGACATGCAATCGGCCTCGTGGCCGGGCATCGCTGCCTCGTTCGTTATGGGGTACTTGGCGATTGTGAGCCGGGGCATGCGGTGGCTGTTGCTGCTCGACCCGCTCGGCCACAAGCCGAAGGGTGCTCACAGCGTGCACGCCGTGGCCTTTGCCTATTTCGCGAACACCTTCGTGCCGCGCTCGGGCGAACTCGCGCGGTGTGCGGCCTTGAACCAAACCGATGACATCCCCGTGGATCAGCTCTTCGGTACCGTCATCAGCGAGCGCGTCATCGACTTCGTTTTCCTCTTCACCTTGACGGCCCTCGCCGTTTTCGGCAACCTCGATGCCTTTGCAGTGCTGCTTGAATCGATGGAGTTGCCGGCGGGCCAGAGCTTTGCGGTCCTCGCGGGCGCGGGGCTTGCGGGCTTGGGGCTGTTCTTCGCCTTCCGAAAGCGCCTCATGCAGTGGGGTCCGGTGGCGAAAGTGGTGGCCTTCGTGCGCGGGGTGTGGGCGGGCTTGATCAGCATCCGGCACATGAAACGGAAGGGGCTGTTCATCGCGCACACGGCGTTCATTTGGACCATGTATTTTTTCATGGCGTATGTGATATTCCAAAGCATCGACCGGTTAGCGGGCATCAGCGTGTTGGAAGCGGTGTTCGTCATGGTGGCCGGCGGTTTTGGCATGGTCATGCCAGCGCCGGGGGGCATCGGGGCGTACCATTGGGCCGTGAAGTTGGCGTTCGTTGCGCTTGGATATGACGGGGATTTGGGCTTTGCGGTGGCGAACGTGATTTGGTTTACCCAAACCGCCATGATCATCGCCACAGGCGGCATCGCCTACCTCGCGCTGTTGTGGTTCCGGTTGCGCAAGGACCGGGCATGAATCCCTTGGACCAAATCACATCCTGGCGCACCGCAGGTGACCGCATCGTCTTCACCAATGGCGTTTTCGACCTGCTCCATCGGGGCCACGTGACCTACCTCGCTGCAGCCCGCGCGCTGGGCGACCGCCTCGTGGTCGGGGTGAACGATGACGCGAGCGTGCGGCGACTGGGCAAGGGGCCGGAGCGCCCCATCAACTGCGCCGCCGACCGGTGCGCCGTCCTCGAGGCGCTGCGGGCCGTGGACGCGACCATCGTGTTCAGCGAAGACACGCCGTTGCAGCTCATCGAAGCCATCGCTCCAGACGTCCTCGTCAAAGGCGGCGACTACGATCCGGATGTCACCGACCCCGCTGACCCGCGCTACCTCGTGGGCCGCGAGGCCGTCCTCGGCCGGGGGGGCGAAGTGGTGGCCATCCCCCTTGTCGCCGGCCACTCGACCACCGCCATGATCCGGCGCTCCCGGTCATAAAAAAAGCCGGCCCCATCGGAGCCGGCTTTCTTCGTGCGCCAAGCGCTTATATCGTTTCTTCTTCGAGGAACTTCGTGGTGAAGTCTCCACCTTGGAACCGCTCGTGGCGCATGAGGCGCTGGTGGAACGGGATGGTGGTCTTCACGCCTTCGATGACGTATTCGTCCAATGCCCGCTGCATCTTCAAGATGGCCTCCTCCCGCGTCTGTGCCACCACGATCAGCTTGGAAATCATGCTGTCGTAGAAGGGCGGAATTTGGTACCCTGCGTAAACGTGGGTGTCGATGCGCACGCCGTGGCCACCGGGTCCGTGGTAGACGCTGATGGTTCCCGGGCATGGCGCGAAGTTGCGCTCGGGGTCCTCGGCGTTGATGCGGCATTGGATGGAGTGCATCTTCGGGTAGTAATTCTTCCCGCTGATGGGATGCCCTGCAGCGAGTTTGATCTGCTCTTTGACCAAATCATAATTCACCACTTCCTCCGTAATCGTGTGCTCCACTTGGATCCGCGTGTTCATCTCCATGAAGTAGAAATCGCGGTTGGCATCGACGAGGAATTCAACGGTGCCCACCCCTTCGTACTTCACGGCCTCGGCAGCCTTGATGGCGGCTTGGCCCATCTTCTCCCGCAGCTCGTCCGTCATATAAGGTGACGGGGTTTCTTCCACGAGCTTCTGGTGACGCCGTTGGATGGAGCAGTCGCGCTCGGACAAATGGCAGGCCTTGCCCCGCTGGTCCGATGCGATTTGGATCTCGATGTGGCGGGGTTCCACCACGAACTTCTCCATGTACATGCCGTCGTTGCCGAAGGCAGCTGCTGCCTCCCTCCGGGTGGTCTCCCAAGCGACTTCAAGGTCCGCGTCGTCGTGGCAGACTTTCATGCCCTTGCCGCCTCCACCAGCGGTGGCTTTCATCATGACCGGGTAGCCGATTTCAGCGGCCACCGTTTTTGCTTCTTCGAAGGATTCGAGGATGCCTTCGCTGCCGGGGATGGTGGGGACGCCCGCGGCCTTCATGGTCGCCTTTGCGGAAGCTTTGTCGCCCATGGCCTCGATCATCTCGGGGCTCGCACCGATGAACTTGATGTTGTTCTCGGCACAAATCCGCGAAAAGTTGGCGTTCTCGCTCAAGAACCCGTATCCGGGGTGGATGGCATCGGCGTTGGTGATTTCCGCAGCGGCGATGATGTTCGGGATCTTCAGGTAGGAATCGGTGCTCCGGGCGGGGCCGATGCACACGGCTTCGTCCGCAAAACGAACGTGCAAGCTGTCCGCGTCTGCCGTGGAGTAGACGGCGACCGTCTTGATGCCCATCTCCTTGCAGGTGCGGATGACGCGCAAGGCGATTTCTCCGCGGTTTGCGATCAGGATTTTATTGAACATGGCGACGGGCTTCAGCTCGGATCAACGAGGAACAACGGCTGGTCGTACTCCACAGGCGTGTTGTCGTCGACCAGGACCTTGACGATTTTACCCGTCACCTCGCTTTCGATTTCATTGAAGAGCTTCATCGCTTCGATGACGCACAAGACCGACCCGGGCTTCACGTCTGCACCGACTTCGACGAAGGAGGGCTTGTCCGGTGAAGGCTTGCGGTAGAAGGTGCCGATCATGGGCGATTTCACGGTAACATAGTTCGCCTCTTTCGCGTCTGTCGCAGGTGCAGCTGGAGCTTCTGAAGCTGCAGGAGCCGCAGGTGCAGGAGCGGCAGCAGGCTGTGCGGGTGGCATCATGGCCACCGGAGGCATTTGCATGGGGATTTGGGCCACCACTTGCTCGGGCTGACGCTGTCCAGCTGCGCCACGGCGCTTGGGCAACTCACTCTTGATGGTGATTTTGAAGTCTTTCTTCTCGATTTCGACCTCGGTCACGCCAGCTTTGGCGATGAACTTGATGAGGTCTTGGATTTCGCTGATGTTCATGATTCTCGGCGATTTGATGTGAAGGCGAAAGTACGGCACGGCCGTCCGTTCACCCAATGTTTGCAAGTTCTGTAAGCGCAAGCGGCTTTATGCCTCGCTGTCGTAGGCCCACTTCAAGTAAATGGCACCCCAGGTAAAGCCCCCGCCAAATGCAGCCAATACGAGGTTGTCCCCCGCTTTCAATTGGCTTTCCCAATCCCGCAGGCACAGGGGAATGGTCGCAGCAGTGGTGTTGCCGTAATCTTGGATGTTGATCATGACTTTTTCGTGCGGCAATCCCATTCGGCGCTGCGTGGCGTCGATGATGCGGAGGTTCGCTTGGTGGGGGACCAACCACGCCACGTCATCCGCTTCGAGTCCGTTGCGCTCCATGATTTCATAGCTGACATCGGCCATGCCCTTCACCGCAGCCTTGAAAACGGGCTGCCCATCTTGGAAAACGAAGTGCTCCCGGGCGTCCACGGTTTCGTGCGTGGGGGGATGCAACGATCCGCCCGCCTTTTGGCGCAGGTATTGCACCCCACCTCCGTCGCTCTTCAAGAGCGCGTCCTGCACCCCATAGGTCTCATGCGGCTCGAGCAGCACAGCAGCTGCACCGTCCCCGAAGAGGACGCACGTGGTGCGGTCGGTGTAATCCACGATGGAGCTCATCTTATCTGCCCCCACGATGACGACCTTCTTGTGCTTGCCCGATTCGATGAACTGTGCGCCCGTTTGCAAGGCGTAGAGGAATCCCGAGCAAGCGGCGTTCAAGTCCCAACCCCACGCGTTGGTCGCTCCGACCTTGTCGGTGATGAGGTTCGCGGTAGCAGGGAACGGCATGTCCGCCGTAACCGTTGCGCAGATGAGCAAATCGATTTCTGTCGGGTCCATGCCGCGCTTCTTGCACAGCTCCTTGACGGCCTCGGCTCCCATGTCCGAGGTGGCTTTCGTCGGGTCTTTGAGGATGTGACGCTGGTTGATGCCGGTCCGCGTGCGGATCCATTCATCGTTCGTGTCGACCATCTTTTCGAGGTCTGCATTCGTCAGCAAATCCTCGGGCACGTAGCCCGCAACGGCGGTGATTGCGGCTTTCATCGGCTGGTGTTGTGTCCCCGGGTGGGGCGATTTGAGCCGGCTAAGATACACACCCAAATGAAACCAAAGCCCACAAAAAAGGAAGGCCGAAGCCTTCCTTATTCAATGCGGTTTGAAACGGAGCTTATGCTTCCGCCTTTTCCATCACCACCTTGCCCTTGTAGTAGAGCTTTCCTTCGTGCCAGTGGGCGCGGTGGAAGAGGTGAGGTTGTCCCGTGGTCGGGCACGTAGCCACGTTCGCAGGGGTCAGGGCGTCGTGCGTGCGGCGCTTGCGCGTGCGCGTCTTACTTTGGCGGCGTTTAGGATGTGCCATGACAGGGTATTATTTCAGGTCTTTTAATGCGTTCCAACGAGGATCCGTCGGTTCTTCATCATCGTTTCCATCCTCAGGGCCTTCCAAGCGATCGAGCATGTCGGGGTCGCAATCCGCTTCATCCGGGTGGATGCGGCGGGTGGGCAAGGCCAAATGAGCAAACTCAAAAATCGGCTGGCTCAAATCGAGTTCGTGCACTTCCGGGCCCAAGATCCAAACGTCGCCGTCCAAATCGGTTTCTTCTCCGAGTTTCGCAATCACGCGGTCTTCGAAGTCGATGTCCAAGTCAAACAATCCCAAACACCGATCGCAAGCCACCTCAATGGTGCCCTGCAACCGCACTTGGCAGTCGAGTTGGTTGCCCAGTTTTTCCAAATGCACGTCCACCGACAGGTTCGCCTGTTCAATTTCTGAGTGAGGAAACAATCCAAAGAACGTCCGGTCCACCTCCATCTGGAAGTCGTGGCGACCTGGCTTCAATCCCTCAAAGGGAATGCGATAAGGAGCCAAATGATCCACTTCGTCCAAATTTCGGGAGGGCAAAGGTACACCGAACAAATTAAAAAGCCAACACCCTGCTGTTGGTTTCCGTGGGTTTCACCATCATTCCCCGCGGCGGCGGCGGGAATAGTCGTCATCTCGGCGGTCGCGCGCCTTGATCTCAAGCGGATTCGCCGTCAATTCACGGTGTGCAATGCGGTTGCGCCGGATGTCTCGAGCGGCGAACAAAGCGGCCCGCAATGAATCAGCGGAAGCCTCGCCCTTGCCCGCGAGGTCAAAACCCGTCCCGTGGTCGGGACTCGTCCGCACCACGGGCAGGCCAGCCGTGAAGTTCACCCCGGCCCCGAAGCTCAGGGCTTTGAATGGCGCCAGCCCCTGGTCGTGGTACATGGCGAGCACCCCGTCGAATTGCTTGAACGCGCCCGAACCGAAGAATCCGTCCGCCGCGTAAGGCCCGAAGACCAGTTTGTTTTCCGCTGCGAGTTCGCGCACCACCGGCTGGATGATTTTCTTTTCTTCGTCCCCCATCAGCCCGTTGTCGCTGGCGTGGGGATTGAGGCCGAGGACGGCGATGCGCGGATTGGCGATGCCAAAATCGCGGAGCAGGGAGTCGTGGAGGAGGTTGATTTTGGTCCGGATCAACCCGGTGGAGAGGGCGTTTGAAACGTCTTTCAGCGCGATGTGACCAGTGGCCACTCCGACGCGCAACTCCCCGGCAATCAGCAACATGAGCACGTCATCGACGTTCGCAAAATCCGCCAGGTATTCTGTGTGACCTGGGAATTTGAACGCGCTCAACTTCATGGCATCTTTGTGAATCGGCGCTGTCACGAGGACTTCCACGCGGGTGGAGGCCAAATCCTGCACCGCCACCTCCAACGATCGGAACGCAAAGCTGCCCGCGGCCGCGTCCACCTGCCCCCAATTGAGTTCCCACGGCTCCTCTTGGATGGCCACCACATTGAGCTGGTTCGCCCGCGCGTGGTCCGCCCCGTCCACGACCGCCCACTTCACACGGTCCGTGAGTTCGGTGAAGGCGAGCACGGCCTCAACGAGGTTAGGGACCGCGTACAAAACCGGGGTCACTTCGGTGAACATCCGTTCATCGGCAAAGGCCTTGACGACCGTTTCGATGCCGATGCCGTTGGGGTCGCCTGCGGAGATGGCAACGCGCGTTGGGGAATTTTTGGAACTCATGATGCAATTGCAAAGGTAGGAGATGCGCGGGGTGAACTAACTTGCTCCCTGAATGGGTTCACAGGAAACGAATGCGTGGGTGCGCCGCTGGTCGGTGCTGCTGGTGGGACTGCTGGTGGCGGCGGGTTCGGTTTGGGCTACCCACAACCGAGCGGGGGAAATCACGTACACCCATGTCGAGGGCCTCACCTACGAAGTGCTCATCACGACCTACACGAAATCCACGGCGCTCGCGGACCGGCCATGGCTGTACCTGAGCTGGGGAGATGAGTCGAGCGCGGATTTGGACAGCCTTGAGCGCGACGCGGACAACATTCTGCTGCTCCCCGGTGAAGTGCAGGTCAATTTCTACCGCGGCACCCACACGTACGGCGGCCCGGGGGCCTACACCATTGCTGTGGAAGACCCGAACCGCAACGACGGCGTGCTCAACATCTCCGGCTCGGTCGATGTGCCCTTCGCCATCGAGTCGCTGCTCATCATCAACCCCCTCGCCGGCCACAACAACTCGGTGCAATTGCTGAATTCTGCACAGCAGAACGCTTGCCGGGCGCAGCCGTGGATCCACAACCCCGGTGCCCACGACCCCGACGGCGACATCCTCACCTACGCGCTCGTTCCGTGCCGGGGGTACAACGGCGATTTCATCCCGGGGTACCAGTACCCGGACGAGGTCAGCCCGGCAGACGATGTGTTTGAAATCGACGCGTCGACCGGTGACGTGACCTGGCTGACGCCGCAAATCGTTGGGGAGTACAACATCGCCATCCAGATCGAAGAGTGGCGCTGGGTGGACGGCGGCTTGGTGAAGGTCGGCGAGGTCATCCGTGACATGCAAATTGCGGTCGAGCAGTGCACGAACGAGCCGCCGGTCATCGCCGACGTCAACGACACGTGCATTGTGGCAGGGACGTTCTACACCCAGGCTTTTTCGGCCACCGATCCGAACGGCGACCCGTTGGGCATGACGGCTGTGGGAGGGCCGATTTCGGAGGTGGAGCATCCCGCGGTGTTCACCTACCAAGGCGGTGGGAACGCCACGCTGAATTGGTTCCCGCAATGCGCGGAGGTGCGCGAGGAGCCGTACACCGTGGTGGTCAAGGCCGAGGACGTGTCGATCCAGGTGGATTTGGCGGACCTCGAGACCGTGGCCATCCGCGTGGTTTCGCCGGCTCCTGTGGCGGAAGCCGCTGAGGCCGTGGGCAATGCGGTCCTCGTGTCGTGGTCGCCGGTGGAGTGCATCGCTGATTTGCCGGATTGGAAAGTGTCGGGTGGGCATTACGCGATTTATCGGCGGGTGGACGAAGATGGGCAGGTCGCTTCGGCATGCCAAACCGGGGTGCCTCCCGCCTGGGGGTACACCCTCATTGCCACCGTAGAGGACCTCACTTCGACCGGGTACGTCGACGAGGACCTCCTTTCCTTCGGAGCCACCTACTGTTACCGGGTGGTCGCCGAATGGCCGGGAAGCGGTGAGTCCATGGCTTCCGACCCGGTCTGCGCTACCATTCGCAAGGACGTCCCGGTGCTTACGAACGCCTCAGTAGAGGTGACCGGCGGTTCGGATGGGGAAAACTACGTCGCGTGGTCCCCTCCCACGGATGCCGACACCACGGTCTTCGCCGGGCCATACCGCTACCGCGTGGAGGGCCGCCGTCCGGCCGATGGGCAAGACTGGGCGGTGGTCCACGAGTCGGGCGCGTCGGTCTGGCTCGGCACGTCCGACACGTTGTTCACCCACGCCCCCGTGGGCACCGCTGCGGCCGCGTGGCAGTACCGCGTCACGGCGCTTTCGGGCGAGGACGTCATCGGGGTGTCGGTCCCGGCGACCACGCCATGGCTCGTCCTGACGCCGGACGACAACCGGCTCGAACTCGCGGTGGAGCTGGATGTGCCGTGGACGAACGGTGCGTACGATTTCTATCGCCAAGCCCCTGGGGGCGGCTGGATTTGGTTGGGGACTTCGGCGGAGCCGATGTGGGTGGATTCGGGTTTGGTCAACGGCGCAAACTACTGCTACTACGTGGAGACCACCGGGCAATACGATGCTCCGGGGACACTCAGTCCGCTGGTGAACCGGTCGCAGGAGCAATGCGGCCAACCCTTCGATTACACGCCGCCGTGCGCGCCCGCCTTCGCCATCGACCCGGATTGCGAGGCGGCTGTGAACACCCTGACTTGGAGCGATGTGGCGGGTTGTGCGGACGATGTCATGGGCTACACGATTTATTGGGCGCCGTTCCTCGGGGACACCCTGCAGCCGTATGCCACGTTGGAAGGGGCGCCGCAAGATCCGTTCGTGTTCAATGCGGGCGGGGCGGAAGGCACGATTGCGGGCTGCTTCGCGGTCACGGCTTTGGACAGCCTGATGCCCGGGCCGGACGGGGTATTGCGGCGGAATGAAAGTGCGTTCAGCGACACGCTCTGCGCCGACAACTGCCCGTTCTACTTCCTGCCCAACGTGTTTTCGCCCAACGGCGATGACCTGAACGACACCTTCGAGGCCTTCCCATGGAAATTCATCGACCGCGTGGACTTTCGCGTGTTCAACCGCAACGGCGAGGAGGTCTTTGCCACGGACGACCCGAACATCAGTTGGAACGGTGCGCACCGGGACGGAGGGCTGTGCTCGGATGGGCTGTACTATTATACGGTGACAGCTTACACCATCCGCTTGGAGGGGATGATTGAAGAGCAGTTTTCGGGCACCATTCAGCTCATGGATGGGCGCCCCCTTAATCCACAATAGCACATGTTTACGGGCATCATTGAGTCCCTCGGGACCTTGGAGGAATTGAAGCAGGAAGGGACGAATGTCCACCTGACGTTGTCGTGTGATTTTACCGAAGAGTTGCGCATAGACCAAAGCCTCGCCCACGACGGCGTGTGCCTCACGGTCGTAGCCCTCGACGGCCCCCGCTACACCGTCACGGCCATCGACGAGACGATGAAACGCACCCAGCTCGGCGACCGCCGACCCGGGGACGTCCTGAACCTCGAGCGCTGCACCCGGGTGGGCGACCGCCTCGATGGCCACATCGTCCAGGGCCATGTCGACACCACGGCCACCTTCGAGCGCGCCGAGCCGCAAGGCGGCAGCTGGGAACTTCATTTCTCCCACCCTGAAGCCCGCGAGTTCGTCACCGTCGAGAAGGGTTCCATCACGGTCAACGGTGTCAGCCTCACTGTCGTGCGATCGACCCCGACCTCCTTCTCCGTGGCCATCATCCCCTACACGTGGGAGCACACGAACCTCGGGCGGCTGCAGCCCGGCCAACGCGTGAACCTCGAGTTCGACGTGGTGGGCAAGTACGTGGCGCGCATGCTCGGTGACCGCCGGTAGTCCCTGCCCCCCGGTGCCTTGCAACGCTTTGCAACGCAATTCACACGGGATTTGTGGCGCCACTCCCATTAATTGGGGACATGAAAAATGCATGGCGCATGGGCGCAGCCGGATTGGGAATCGCGGCGGCCCTGATGTTCTCGGCGTATACCTCGGATTCGGGGAATTCGGATTTGGCCGATGTCTGCGTCAACGTGAAGGGCAACCAAAAGCACTTGGTCCACCTGCGCGTAGGGCCCAATGACCACTCCGGCGCCTGCTGCACCGGCGTTTCCAACTACACAACCGTCAAAATCTGCGGCAAGGCGGGTTACAACGTGTACGACAGCGACAGCAAGCGCCTGCTGTTTACCCTGTCGTCCGGCTTGCATGGTTCGACCGTTGATCTCAAACCTTATTACTGATCCGATGAGGTGGATGACCCTGTTCGGTGCTTTGTTGCTGAGCATGTCAGCGTGGGCCCAAAACGCAGCCGCCGAGGATTTGGCGGGGTATTACCGCGGAAGTGCGGGCAGCGTGGTGTTGCGTGCCGACGGTTCGGCAAGCATGCCATCGGCCTTGATGGATCCGTCAGCTGAAGGCGTCCGGTGGCGCCAATCCGGGGAAGAGGCCGTGTGGTTGACCCCGTTTTATTATTCGGGTCTACGCGAGTTCAACAACACCATGGATTTGGTCCCGGTGATGTTTACCA
>JALQTD010000003.1 GCA_023264155.1 Flavobacteriales bacterium
GGACCTACAACGAATTCCACTACCGCATTCACCGCCGCGCCCGTGCCAACGGGGTGCTGGTCGGCGGGGACCTCGGCCAGCCCGTCCTCTTCGAAGCCGACTACATCCGCTCCTTCCGAGGACAGGACGGGGTGCGGCCCACCGAAATCGATTCCGCCGCCGACCGCCTGCTCGCCGTGGCCGAGGCGTTCGCCGCCCGCGGCATCCCCCTGCTCACCGTCCTCGCCCCCAACAAAGCGCGGTTCTGGCCCGAGGCCCTCCCCGCCGGGCCGCCACCGGCCCGTGAAGGGACTTACGAGCGCTGGCGTTCGGCGCTTGCGGCTCGGGATTTGGCCTACTTCGACGCGGATTCCCTCCTGCGCAGCTGGCGCGACACCACCCCGCATCCCCTCTTCAGCCCGACGGGCGTCCACTGGACCCGCTACGCCGCGATGCGCATCATCCCGCCCCTGCTCGACCGGTACGCGGCCCTTGCCCGCCGCCCCATGCCGCGCTTCGAAATCACGGCCCTCCGCACCCCCGGCGAGGCCCGGTGGAACGACGACGACATCGAACAGGGCATGAACATCTGGACCGACCTGCCCGACGGCGCCCTGACCTACGGCGACTACGCTTGGCACAACACGGCCGGAGCGCCCCGCGTGCTGGTCTCAGGCGACAGTTTCTATTGGGGACTGTTCAATTTGGGCTGCTCCAAGGAAGGCTTTGGTGGCGGCTCCTTCGCCTTTTACCACCGGGCACTCTATCCTGAAAGCTATGATGCGCCCACCAGCGATGTCAACTTGACAGATGTGGAGGGCATCGTTTTGGTGTTTACAGATGCCACCTTCCGCAAGTCGCTGTATCCCTTCCTCGACGACGCGGAGACGCAGCTCAATCGGTGAGTTCCATCCCCCACGACGCTACAAGCCCCGGCAGCGCAGCGCGATCCACCCGCATACCGCGCACATCGTTCTCCCGCAAATCCATTGCCCATCCGCGCATATCGGCAAAGCTCGCTCCCCGCAGCATGCACCGCTCCCAGCGCGCACCGGTGACATCCACCTGGGACATCACCAATCCGTCCGCATGCACTTCCGTAAAATCCGCCTCGCGCATGCTACCGCCTTGAAACTGTGAACGGCTCAAATCCACGCCGACCCAGCAACCGTAGTCCAGCTGCGATTCCGTCCCATGAACACTAAACAGGAATGCGTTGCACGTGTCCCACCGCAGCCCGAGCGCTTTGCAGCGGTGCAATTCCACCTCCTGGAAGCCGGCGTCGACCACTCCACAATTCGATAAATCGCAGCCGATGAACCGACAAGCAACAAAGCGCACCCCGCGCAAGTCCACTCCCGTGAAGTCGCAATCCTCAAAGGTGCATCCCTCGTTGCGGCGTGGCACGGGGTTGGCCGCATCGAAGCGGACGCCTTGAAAATGTTCGTCGTCTGCGTAGGTCATGAGCCAAAGGTACGGGGCGCTACTTTTGTGACGCGATGGACTTGATCAATGTGCGCTCCTCAGCTTGGCTTGAAGGCATGGCCGCTCCTGCGGTCGATGGCCCGTTCGGGCGGCTGCAACGGGCGAGGATACAGGGAGTTTCCGCATTGGTCACCCCGTCCTGGGCGCTCGACTGTGGGGTGGAGACGACGGCTTGGACGGCGGAACTGGAAGCGGCTGTCCTCGCAGCGATGCGCGACCACCGCTCGCGGGTTGCCGTGTATGATTTGCCGGCGGGGATGCCCTTGGCAGCGGAACCGTTCAAAGGCTGGTTTGTGGAGCGCCACACCCGGATTGCGGATTTGGCAAGCTCCCTGCCCAAACACCGGTTGAAGCAAGCCCGCAAAGCGCAGCGCCTCGGCATGCGCGTCGACTTCGGCCGCAACGACGTCCCCCAAATGGTCAAATTGCACCAACTCGCTCGTGACCGAAAGTCCATTCCATCCGATGCTGCGGCCTTGACCAAGCTCTTGATGCGGCTGGCTGAAGCGCCCGGCACCCAGCAAGTTTTTGTGGTGGACGGCGCGGACCGGACTGTCGCGGGAGGCTTGTTCCTCTCCACCCGGCCGGGACAAGTCCTGTACGCCTTCGGCGGGGCGGAGCGAACTGCACATTCAGGCTTGGCCACGGTGTTGTTGCTTGTCGAGGCCATGCAGCGCGCCGCCGAAGCAGGCAAGCACCAGTTCGACTTCGGCGGATCGCAAGACCCCGGGGTCGATCAGTTCTACCGTGAGTTCGGCGGGGAGAAGGTTTTGAAATACCGGGGCATCCTCTGTCCACCCATCCTCCGGCCTTGGCTGCGGATGCGTCGGCCCGATTTGTTCCCATAAGTCAGTTTCAGCGCACCAACGTCACTTCCCCGTGGTACCCAAACGGTGCGGTGGCACAGGCATGTTGTGATTCCAACACCACGTAATACGTCCCCTCGGAAGCGCCGTCCCCTCGCCATCCGTCCAAAGCAGCATCTGTCTTCCACATGAGGTTGCCCCACCGGTTGTAAACGGAAAGGTGGTGGAACAAAAAACTGCTGTTCGTCAATCCCAAAACCTCGTCCCCTTGCGGAGAACGGTACACGATGGCAAACCGCTCATTGCGGCCGTCGTTGTTCGGAGAAAACACATTGGGCACCTCGTACACCACCTCGTTCAATGGCTCCGGCGCTTCGACTTCCAACGGCACTTCAAAGGTTAAATCACAACCCGCGTGGTAAAGTGAAACTGTGCCCGTTTGTATCCCAGGCTCGTCAAACGCCAACACCACCACCTGCCCGGAATCCAACCCAACGCCCGGAAAGTCCCACCCCAATCCGTCGGAAGGGAGTCCAAGGTAGGTCACCTGTACCCGACTCAGCGAATCGCAAGACGTGATGGGCCGCACATCAAATGCCGGCTCAAACGGGTCCAACGGATACACGCTGAAGGACTGCCAGGCCGTGTCCGCGCAGGCCGTCCCTCCCGCGGCCACCACCGAAATGGTGTAGGGACCGTAATCAGCATACGTGTGCACGGGACTTGTGGCCGTCGCCGAAGTGCCATCCCCGAACCACCACTCGAACGGCCCCGACTCCGGCTCGAGGTTCACGAATTCAACCGACAGGCCTCGACAAGGTGGCGTAATCACTTCAAAATCGGCCACGGGCAAGGGATCCAAATCCAACGAAACCGCATCCGACTCCACGCACCCGAACGACGTCGAAACCAAATTCAAGGTGCTCATTCCGCCTGGCGGCAGCCACACGCCCTCCGGGGTTTGATCCACAGCACCGCTCGGAACCGCATCCGACCCAAACTGCCACGTGTACGAACTCGTCTCCGGCAGGTTCGCGGGTGCGGATAGCGGCACCCACCAACCACCGTCCATGCAAATCGCCTCCCCCGCCTCCACTTCGACCGACCAAGGTTCTACGGCCTGCACTTCGAAGGAAGTTTCCCCAGAGCAGTCCCCGTTCGTGTAGGCGAGATTCACTTCGTAGATGCCCGGTTCCGGGAATGTCACGACAGGTTCAGCTTCTGCACTGGTGTTCCCGGGGCCGTCAAAGCCGAAGTCCCACGCGTAGGTTGCGGCTGGGTTGCTGGTTTGGTCGAACGCAACTTCCAACCCATTGCACGGAGTGAGTTCTGCAAAGAAGGGCGCCGACAAAGCGCAATTGACCACGTCGAGCGTGAAATCGCGGAGGATGCTGTTGATCAGGATGCCATCCCGCCATTCCTCCACGCACACCCCCATGGCATATTTGCCCAGCCCCAAGGGCGTACCGGTCAAGAGCCCCGTTTGCTCATCGATGGCAATGCCGCTCGCACTGGCCACTGGAGCACCCGCGTTGTAACCCGCCTCCCAGGTCACCTCGGTGAAGGGCGGACCGAGCGGTGGAACGGGAATGGGGGCCAACGGCATGCCGCCAAGGTAGATGGTGCACACGTGGTAGGCGAGCGAATCGCCGTCCGGATCCGTGGCTGCGTTGTTCAACTCGAAGGGCAGGTTGTTGCAAACAAAGGCTTGCGGCAACTCCTCGAACACGGGGCTGGAATTGGGCGAATTGATCAGCGCTGTGCCCGGGATTTCCGTGCGGAGGGTGAACCCTTGATCTTCTGGAATCACCAAATTGACCAAGGCCGGAGAGCGGCAGCAACGTTGGTAGGTCACGGTGTACGAACCCGCAACCGGTTCCAAGGCGACATTGAACACGTATTCGCCGCGTTCGATGCACAGGTCATCGGGCAGCTCTGCGCAGGCATTGGGGTCTTCGGGAACGATGTTTTGGATCAAACTCGGGTCCAACGGACTCGACAACGTAGCCACCCAATCCCCATCGAGGTAGACCCCCAGCGACGCCGACAAGTCGAAATCCGTGCCGTTCACATTGGCCGAGGAGCAATCGCGGTAAATGGCTAGGCGCACTTCGTATTCGGCGAGGCCAGCGGCGTTCATGCCGACGAACGTGTACGTCATTTCTCCTCCCATCAAGTGGGTGGCGCGCGCAGCAAAAGTCACCGCAACGGCAACGCAAAACAGAGCGATTTGGCGCAACATTGTGAGCAATTTAGGGTGCAACCGGTACTTTTGTGACATGCTTGGAAAGAAATTCACCAGCGCGGTGCTTGGCTTTGTGGCCGGAGCGATTTGGGGCCTCGCCCAAGCCCAGCACATCCAACTCGATGTCCTGACCTTCCAAACCCCTTCCGAACCGTACGTTGAAGTGCAACTTGAGCTGCCGGCGGCCTTGCTCGGTTTGGAACAGGTGGAAGGCGGCTTGCGCATTGCGGGGGAGGTCACCTGCATCCTGGAGCAAGCCGGGGAAGTCGTGTCGTTCAGCAAGCGGAACCTCGCTGGCCCGACCATGCCCGACAGCGCAGCGGCGCGCGCGGGCAGCCATTACCACGTCGACCGGCTGGTGGCCCGTCCCGGCGTCGGCCGCGTAACCGTTGAGATCCGCGCGGAATCGGGGGGCGCAGCGGCCACGGCCGAGGTGGACGTCCGGTTGCTGGACTTGGATGTGCCGCATTTTTCATCGCCCATGCTCGTGGAAGCGTACGCGCCGGCGGCGGAGGATTCGCCGTACGCCCATTCCGGCGTGGACTTGTTGCCCGTGGTGGGCGCGCGCGTGGGGTTCGAGGCCGCTGAGATGCGTTATTACATGGAGCTTTATGGCGTTGATCACGTGCCCGACAGCTTGATCTACATCGCGAATTGGCTCGAGGATGCGGAGGGCGTCGAGTTGGCGGGCAGCCGGGTGTATCAGCGCGTGGTGAAAGGCCAAATCCTGCCCGTCTTCGCCACGCGCCCCTGGGGGCCCGACGCCAGTCCGGCCCGGGCCATCGTGTGGGAAGCCGTGTCGAAGACCGGCGGCGTCCTGTGCCGGGAAGCCCTCCCGATCGCCGTCGAATCGGCGGGCGGGGGGGGCGATGAACTGCTGGCGTTTGCGGCGGCTTGGACGGACCGCGAGGCGTTGCTGCGCCACTTGCAGGACCACCATCCGCGGGGCAATCCGAGCCAGCAGCGGTTGATTCGGGATGTGTTGCCGGAGGCGGATTTGGCCCAAATGCAAAGCTTCCTCGACCGCTTCTGGCGCCTCCAAAGCCCCCACGACCCCGCCGGCGCCTACGCCCAATACGTCCAGGACATCGCCTACGTCGATGAACGGTGGGGCGCATGCTACAAGGGCCACGGGGCGGACAGCGACATGGGGTACGTCTACCTGCGTTATGGTGCGCCCAACACGGTGGTGCAACGGCACAACGAGACTGAGTACTACCCGTACGAGATTTGGCATTACCTCCGCGCGGGCAATTTCAGCGACAAACGGTTCCTCTTCTTCAGCCCCCACATGGTCGCCGAATGCTTCACCCTGCTGCACAGCGACATGCTCGGCGAAGTGTCCAACCAAGACTGGCTCACGATTTTACGTAACCGAGAGAACACGTTGCGCGTAACGGAATCACAACAAAACCGGTCCAACCCGCGCGACAACTACACGCGGGAAGAGCCGGAAGACCTGTTTTTCAACCCGCGCTGAGTGACGAATTTGCCCCCCACCCCGACCGTAGCAGTCGCCATCCTCAACTGGAATGGCGTCCACCACTTGGAAACCTACCTGCCGTCGGTGGTGGCCCACAGCCCGGAGGCGGAGGTGGTGGTGATCGATAACGGGAGCACCGACCAATCGGTGGCCTGGCTCGAGGCGAATTACCCGACGGTGCGCGTGGTGCAGCTGGAGGAAAACCTCGGGTTTGCGGGGGGCTACAACGCTGGGCTGGCCCAAATCGAAGCCGACATTTACGTGCTCCTCAATTCCGATGTGCGGGTGACGCCCGGCTGGATTCCGCCGGTTTTGAGCATGATGGCTTCCGGCTACGCCGCTTGTGCGCCGAAGCTCCGCAACGATTCTGACCCGGACTTGCTCGAATACGCGGGCGCTGCGGGCGGGTACATGGACCGCGACGGGTTCATGTTCTGTGCGGGCCGGATTTTCGAGGTCTTCGAGACCGATGCCGGGCAATACGATACGGACCGGGAGGTGTTCTGGGCGTCTGGCGCCGCCTTGTTTGTGCGCGCGGACGCGTGGCACGCCGTGGGCGGTTTGGACGTCGACTTCTTCGCCCACATGGAGGAAATCGATTTGTGCTGGCGGCTGAAAAACCGCGGCCACCGAGTGGGCGCCTGCGGCCACAGCACGGTCTTCCACCTTGGCGGAGGCACGCTGCAAAAGCTGAACCCCTTCAAGACCTACCTCAATTTCCGGAACAACCTGTTCCTCCTTTTCAAGAACCACCACCGGGCATGGTGGCCGGGCTTGCTGTTGCGGCGCATGCTCCTCGATGGCATCGCCGCTTTGAAGTTCCTCACCGAGGGCAATGCGGACCTCTTTCGCGCCGTTTTCCGGGCGCACATGGCGTTTTACCGGGCCTTTTTCCCCACTTGGGCCAAACGGCGATCCGAACAACGCGCCATTTCTGCAGGCCTCCACGCCGGCCCCCTCCAGCCCCACAATTACGCCGGTTGGTACCGCCGCAGCATCCTGTGGGACTACTTCGCCAAGCGGCGCGTCACGTTCGACGAATTGCGCCAAGGGGCCATGCAGCCCCCCACTGCGCCGCGCTCATAAACCTGAGCCCTCCGGCCACAAAGTTCGTGCTTGCCGGAGGGCGCGCCGCCCCACCTTCGCGCCATGGCAGCTCCCCCATGGCCCCGCTCCCTTCGCAGTCCGCTTTGGATTCCGTTATCGGCCTTGCTCACCGGCATGGCCATCGGATGGCACTGCCCCGCCTTTTGGTCGGTCGGGGCGGCGCTGGTCGGGGCGGTGGTGTGGCGGTGGCTGCCATTAGGGGCCATTTGGTTCGGGACCTTGGCAGGTGGAGCCGCCTTGATGCAATCAGCAGCGGCCCTTGGACGCGACCCCGGCTGGGCCGGTACCGGTTGGTTTACCTGCGCATGGAACGAGCGGCCTGTGGTCGGACGCTTCGGATGGCACGTTGAGGCCGTTTGCAGCGGGAACGGGCGGCTCCGGCGGGTGCGCATGGAGGGGCGAGGCCATCCGCCTGCATGCGTGGGCACAGCTGTCGTCTGGGGACGCTGGCGGCCTTGGCAGCGCAGTGCGGACTTCGACGAAGTGGCGATTTACGGGAGGAAGGGGCTCGCTGGGCGGTTGGAAACGGAGGGGACCTTCACTTGGTTGGACGCCCACGAACCAACCACCCGCCCGTTGGATGCCCATTTGCAGGCTTTGCGCGAGCAACTGAGCAACCGGTTGAATGCGCACTTGAGCCCACGCGCGCGGGCATTCTTGTGGGGCATCTCCACCGGCGACAAGTCCAAACTAGCCCCTCAACAACGGAACGCTTTTTCCCAAGTTGGCCTCGCCCATGTGCTCGCGGTCAGCGGCTATCACGTCGGACTCATCGGCTTCCTGCCGCTCTTGCTGGCCCGTTCGAAGCGGCAATGGCTCCGTTGGTTGGCCCTGCTCGGAATTCCGATACTCGGAGGTTACGTTCATTTTTGCGGGGACTCTGATAGTGCGTTGCGCGCGTGGGGCATGGCCAGTTTGATCTTGCTTGGAGCGGCTGTTCGCCGACCTGTTCCCCTGGCCCATTCGTGGTGCATGATGGGCTGGGTGCTTGCCGTCTTCAATCCGCTGGCGGTGGTGCAACTCGGGACGCAGTTGAGCTTCCTCGCCGTTTTGGGCATTGCGCTGGGGTTAGCAGCATTGGGCCAAATTTCATCCTCCCGTTGGGGGCCCGCCCTCACCGTGCCGCTGGCGGCCCAATCGGCTACGGCCCCGATTGCGGTGCCGACCTTCGGCCAATTCCCCACCGCCTTCCTGCCGGTCAACCTAGTGGCCGGCCCGTGGGTGACCACCATCGGTTTCAGCGTGCTCGCTTGGCTCTTGTGGCCGGCGTCTTGGCCCGGGTTCAGCGGCCTCACGTGGTGGCTCGACACCGTGACGAGCGGCTTCATGCAATCCGTGGAAACCGTGGCCGAATGGGATGGGATGTCCCTGCCCGTGCCCAAGTCGGACGGCTTGCGCTGGTGGGCGGTCGGAGGCGGGGTCATGGCGTTGGCCTTGTCCATCATCCGACCACATCAACCGGCCTACCGATGGGGAGCGGTGCTCCTGATGATGAGTTGGCCGTGGTGGCCTTTGCCCTCACCTCCCTCCCGGGACTGGGAACTGCCGCGGGGGCGATACGCACAGCTCGTGTTCGGCGAGCAGGTGGTGCACACGGATTCCCTTTCCCGTGGCCCCCATCGCAGGCCGTTCCTCTGCCGCGGGGATTCGGCGGGCTTGGTGGCGCAGCAGCATGCCGGCGACTCCTTGCTTCTTTGGGGCGTGAACCGCCAGGGGAATTGGTGCTTCCGCGTCCACGAGCGCAAGGGAATGGGCCGCCTTGAAATCAACGGGCATTCCTGGGTTTGGGAACGGTGGCATGCGGGGGAGCGTGGCCGCTGGCCGCCATAAAAAAAGGGGGACGCGAAGTCCCCCTTTCCAATGCGTTAAAGCGCCTCAATTCAAATGAAGCAGCTGTTTCATGACCTGGTCAACGTATCCTTCCCATTCGGGAACATCCGCGATGGGCAGAATGGCGTTAACCCGGTTGTTTCTGCGGGAGTAGATGGCCTCGACGTAGAAGCCTTCGAGTTCGAATATGCACAGGATGTATCGGTTCTCAACAATGCGTTGAGCGAGACAAATCCCGTGATCCCACATGTAGTTCGTTTTTTCGTCGAGTGGAAGGCGGTTGAACGATTGCAAATCCATGGGGTGAGGAGTTCGTAGTGAGTTGTGGTGTGGCTTACGCAAAGCCGGCCTGTCAGGTTGCGTTCCGCTGCACTTTCCTCCCCTACCTTTATTCCATGGATCGGATACATTTGGTCGAATGCCCCCGGGATGCCATTCAGGGCTGGCCCACTGCCATTTCCACGGCGGAAAAAGTGGCGTATTACCGCAGCTTGCTCGATGTCGGTTTCGACACCTTGGACATGGGAAGTTTTGTCTCCCCGCGTGCCATTCCCCAAATGGCGGACACGCGTGAAGTCCTGGATGCCTTGGTCGAAGAAGGATTCAAATCCCGTCCCACGCGCTGGCTGGTCATTGTGGCCAATGCCCGGGGTGCCCGCGATGCGGCCGAAGTAGCGGCCGTGGACGACGTGGGGTTCCCTTTGAGTTTGAGCGAGACCTTCCAACAGCGCAATACGGGATCCGGATTGAAGGAAGCATGGGAACGGCTCGCAGCCATTCGCGACATCACTGGTGCGGCGGGCAAGCGTTTAGTGGTGTACACGAGCATGGGGTTTGGCAACCCGTATGGCGATCCCTATTCACCGAATTTATTGGTGGAGACGGCGCAGCGGCTCGTGGAAGAATTGGGGGTGGAAGTCGTTTCCCTGAGCGATACGGTCGGCACGGCATCGCCCGCAGAAATCGGTGCGGCTTTTGAAGCGTTGGTCCCGGCGTCTCCGCTTACCAACTTCGGCGCACACCTGCATGCCAGCCCATTCGAATGGGCAGAAAAAGCGGCGGCAGCCCATGCTGCGGGCTGCCGTCGATTCGATGGAGCCCTTCGGGGAGTTGGCGGGTGTCCGATGGCCAAAGATGACCTGGTGGGGAACCTGCCTACCGAAGGACTGGTAGAACATTTTGTGGCTTTGGGGGCGTGGTCGGTGAAAGACAATCGTGCTTGGGCCCAAGCCCAAAGCATCGCCGCGGATCTGTTTGCTTGACGGGAATCAGTTCAAACAGTACTCAAATGAATTGAGCTTGAAGCGGTGCCGGTGCATGTAAATCTGCTCAAATTTGAGGGTGTCGATGTAGATGCGATAATGCTTCATAAGGATGTTTTTCATCCGCATATACGCGCCTCAATCGATTAAGTTTCTAGATTCGTCGAAATAATTTGACTACCCAAGTGACAAAGCAGCGAGTCCCAACCCGAGGACCACGGCAGCCATTTTGGCCTGGTTAAAGCGGTGACCATCACCGGTTTCAAACAAGATGGTCGTGGCGATGTGGATGAGGATTCCGATGAGCAAACCCGACGCGACCACCGGCACGTGTTCGGACCAAGCAGTCCCTGAGTGCACCAAAGCCTCGTAAACGCCCATGCCGAAGAGCGGCATCAGCCCGAAGCCCACCAACAACCCCCAGCGGCGCCAACGGGGCAAGTTCAACGCCGCGAGCATGCCCATCAGGACCAAGGCGACTGGGAATTTATGCAGTCCCAACCCCATGAGCAACTGGGTGTTCATTTCTCCCGCCCACAGGTCGGTGGCGTGGACGTGGTGGTGTTGGTGCCCTGCGTGATCATGGCCGTGGGATTCCGTCAAGGGCATCGACTCGATGAGGGCGTGGAGGCACAAGCTGAAGTAGATGCCCCATGGCATGGTGGCGTTTTTGGATTTGGGCAAATGCACGTGCCCGTGCTCAATGCCTTTCGACATCCACTCAAGCACCACCTGGATGATGAAGCCGAGGAGCACGTACCAACCGACTTGCGGGCTGTGGTCGTACGCTTCCGGGACCAAGTGCAGGAAGATGAGGCCGATGAGATAGGCCCCGCCGAAAGCGAGCACCAAAGGGAGGCGGCCATTGAGCTGGCGTCCGAACAGTTCATAGGCCAAACCGCCCGACAGGGCGACACCGAGCAAAATCAGGGATGCTGAAATCATGAGGCGACAAGTATACAGCGGTTCGACGTCTCTGAATGTGCTTCAAGTTCGTAATTGCCAAACAAGGTGCGCACTTCGAACCCCGCCTCATGGAGCAAGGCCGTCAACGCCCCCTTATCCAGTGCGCGTACCCGCTCAACCACATGACGGGGGCGGCCGTATAAATCCGTGAACTGTATGCTCTTCTCGATCCAACCGGCGGCTATTCTGCGGTGGATCTCGAATACCAGGCGCGTGCCATCTGGCCGTTTGCGGACGGCTTGTTCATGGGGGATTAAGCCGGCACGCACGCGGGGGACGTTGAGGAAATCGAGTACGAAGATGCCGCCTGGCTGGAGGGATTTGCGGACTTGGTTGAGGGTTTGGATTTGGTCTGCTTCATGCTCGAAATAGCCGAAGCTCGTGAACAGGCTCGTGACCACATCGAAGCCGCGCAGCTCCGGCAAATCATCGGCAAAGTGCCGCATGTCCGCCACCGCAAACCGATCCGGAGTGGCGGAGCGTGACTTCGCCACGGCGATGCTCTCCGGACTTAAGTCCACGCCGAATGCCTCGTATCCAAGCGCTTCAAAGCTGCGCACGTGGCGGCCGGAACCGCAAGCGAGATCCAGGATGCGAGCTGGTGGCAGAGGAGCGACGGCTCGGGCGAGGCGCGTCACAAACTGCTCCGCCTCGTAATCATCACGCGCCCCATAGAGGATGTGGTATTCCGGGCAGTTAAACCAATCCGCGAACCAATCCGCCTTGCTTTTCCACAATTCACTTTGCATTTCTCAAATCATTCCCGGACGAAGTTCCGACATTTCTCGTGTAGATTCGGCAACATGTACGGGACATCTCCTGCATCCCTCGAAATCACTGCTTGGCCATTGGACCCTATCCCTGCGAACGGAACATTGGAATGTCAATTCGCTGGCCGGGTCAGCGAGGCGGTCTCGGATGTGCTGGTCCGCAACTTGGAAGATCGGGTGGTGGCGGCACGCTTGGATAGCCTGACGGCCAAGCGGGTTGTTCGGATTGCCATTGAGATGCTCCAAAACCTGCACCACCACGCCCCTGGACAAGGCATCTGCGGATTCCGGGTGGTATCGACTGCAACGGGTTGGTGGTTGGCGTCGAGGAATGAGGTGGAAGAACCGGTGAAAACGGAACTGGTCCAGCGGTTTGCTGAACTGAAGGGCATGGATTTAGAGGAATTGCGCAGCCACCAACGCGAAGTCCTGAATGCTCCGGAGCGCAGTGCGCACGGGGGCGGTGGCGTCGGTCTCATCGAAATCATGCGGCGGACCGAACGGAATTTGGCCTTGAGCACTGTTCCCTCTGGGGACAACCATTGGATAGTAGAACTGACTGCACACATAGCTGTTTCATCATGAACGACATTCGCACCGAGGGCACTTCAAAGACCCCCACCGTTACCGCGACGCGCGAGCCTTTTTGCCTTGAACTGAGCGGACGTTCCATCCCCGAGAATTCCATTGCGTTTTACCAGCCGGTGATGGATTGGGTGGAATTCCAGTGCGACGGCGCCTCTGAGATGTTGGAAATCAACATCCGATTGGAGTACTTCAACACCAGCAGCAGCAAGTGCCTGATGGACTTATTGAAGCGCGTGGAGGCGAGCAGTTGCCCGGCGCGCGTGAACTGGTATTACGAAGACGATGATGAAGACATGCTCGAAGCCGGTGAAGATTACGACGCCATCATCGACCTTCCCTTCCGGCTCATCGCGTCTGCTGCGAGCTGAGGCGGGTGTTGGACCGGGCGAGCAGCCACTTCCATAACTTCTTCCGGGATGCGCGGTCGAGCCTTTCCAAGACGCGGCTCCACAGCAGCAGCCCCCAAACCACTGCCATCGCCCACAATACGAGGAGGTTGTAAACGGGGGTAGCTACCGTTGTGCCAAAAAGGGATTTCACCGGGGAATAATAAGGTGCCACCCATCCGGATCGTCCATCGCTGGGTTGGCGTTGGAAGTGTCCAAGCTGAGAAAGCCCTTCGTCGGTTGCAACCAAGCGGACGGAGCGGTCCGTTTGTTCCAACCAATCCACGAGGGCGTCGTTGTGATGCGACTGTTGCAACGCGGAGAAGGTGCCTGCTTCTTGCAGCTCACGGCGCCGGTAGTCCCGGGCTCGGAAAGCGGACTTGAAGGCTTCGGCATACACGGTTTTGAATGCAGCGGGATCGTCTCCGGGGGGCGCTTGAAGTTGCCAGGCGAGGAGCTCGGCCCGGGCCCGCTCGAATTCCCGGGTTTTGTAAGGCCCATCGGGCAGGTCGGAGACCGCGGGCACCCAGAAGTCGCGGCGCCACGCTGCGCGAGCGATTTGGTCTTCCCAATCGTTGAACATGGCGTCAAACGCATTGTTGCGCGACAATTCCACCGCCAGCGCCTCGAAGCCCCAACGCGAAGCCATCGCATTGCCGATCCACGGCACCCGATGCGCCGAAGTCAGCACCGGATTGAAGCGATCAAACCGGATGATGACGCCACCGAAAATGATTTGCGGAATGATCAGCAACGGGATGAGGATGTAGATGACTTTCGCGCTGTTGAAGATCGCTGAAATGGTCAGTCCTAGAAGGTTCGCGTAGGCGCTGACGCTGAACAAAACGGCGAAGTACATCAGCAAAGGTGGCCCCGTAGGCATTTCCAACACCCATGCCGAAACAGCGACGTAGGCCACACTCTGCACCGCCGAGAACAAGAACATCACCGCCACCTTGGCAGCGAGGTAAGCGCCCCAGCTCAAACTCAGGAACCGCTCTCGCCGCAGCATCGGGCGGTCGCGGATGATTTCCTCTGCACTGACGCTCAAGCCCATGAACAGCGAAACGATGACGCTGATGAACAAGAACGGCGGCAGGTTTTCGCTGGCCTGAAACGTGTAGGCCGCGTCCAACTCGTAAAAACGCGCAAAGCCCGCCAGCAACAAGGCCAGGACGGGGGCCTCCAGTAGGTTGATGGCCAAGTACTGCTTGTTCATGCGTTTGGCGTGGGCATCCCTTCGGAGGTAGGTCCGCCATTGCCCCCATTTCGACGGGGCCTTCCGCGGTTCCGGACGGGGAGCGGCCACGGTTTGGTGCACCTGATGCTCCGGGGCGATGCGTTCGTGGTAGTGCACATTCCAGTCCTCGGGGGGCGACCCTCCGCTCGGGGATTTGGTGACCAAATTCATCGACCATCCGCGACTCAATGATGCTGAACAATTGCTCGGGATTCACGTTCCCGCAGGAATCGCACATCATGTCCTGGGCGTTCACCTGGTGGGAAAGCCCTTTGAAATAGGTCAAACTCTCGAGCGGGTTGCCAATGAATATCGGGTACCCTCCGGTGTCGAGCAGCAGCAGCCGGTCGAACAGCTTGAAGATGTCCGAACTCGGTTGGTGAATGACGACAAAGATCAACTTCCCGCGCAAGGTCAGCTCCTTCAGCAGGTCCATGATGTGCTCGCTGTCCCGGCTGGAAAGTCCACTCGTCGGCTCATCCACAAACAGCACAAGTGGTTCACGGACGAGTTCGAGGGCGATGTTCAGGCGCTTCCGCTGGCCTCCGCTGATGGTTTTGTCCAAAACCGACCCCACGCGCAAATCCCGGATGCTCCAAAGCCCGAGCCGCTTCAGCGTCGCATCCACCTTCTCCCCCAGTGCGTCTTCGTCCAAATCCCGAAAGCTCAACCGCGCGCTGTACATCAAGTTGTCCCGAACAGAGAGCTCGCTGATCAAGACGTCCTCCTGCGCAATGTGCCCGATGAGCCCATCGAGTTCCGAGCGGGAATCGTGCACATCTTGCCCGTTCAGCAACACCTGCCCGAGGGTCGGGCGGATCGTACCGTTGAGGATGTTCAAAAGCGTCGACTTCCCGCTGCCACTGGCTCCCATGATGCCCACGAGCCGCCCTTCCCGTTCCTCCAAGCTCACGAGCCGCAGGGCCGCAGCATCCGGAAATGCGAAGAAGTGAGCAACGTCTTGCACCTGAAATTGCACCGCGACTTGCTCCTCGGGCGGCAGACATGAACGAATGAGATCACTGTAAAACAGCGCGTGGCCGTGGCCATCTTTCAAAACGCTGCCCTGTCCCATGGGCGCTGCCACCCCTTCGGGCAAGGGCTGCCCATTCAGCCGCATGTCAGCACGGCCGAAGGTGCGCACGAAAAACAAGTCCTCTTGTTCGAGGTGAACCCCGGCCAGCAAGTTGTCCGGCTGGTGCCCGATGGGCATGAGGAAGGACCGCTCACCGTCGAGGAGCGATTCCGGGCCGGATGCTCCGACCAAGCCGCGAATGGCGCGTTCATCCGCCGCACTCAGGTGCAGGGCTTGGGCCACGTTGGTTAAAAAGCTGTCTGCCCCTTCTCCGGTGGAGGTATCCCGGCCAAACTCAGCCAACCGGACAAACAACACGAGCCGTTCACGGATTTCGAGTTCCTTGTTGATGTGACTGCATGCCCGCATCAACTTGGCGGCCAGACGTGCCAGGCGCTTGATTTGGGCTGCATCTGCTTCCTCCTCAGGCATCAATCCCGCCGAGGCGGGGACGGCAGTGGGCAGCCGCTTGGCGGAGCGCACTTCCAATCGCGCCAACTCTTCATCATACAAGCGCAGGTAGTGTTCACTCAAGGCAGCGGACAACCGACCCTTCAAGTAGCGGCTGGCTGCCTGACGACCAAACATGGCATGACGCGCCGATCCGCCAGCAGCGAAAAGCGCGAACAAGCGCATCAGCGCCTCGATCATGCCCGTGGTCATCATGCACTTCCTTACGGAAATGCGTTGCAAGAGGTTTCAGATGGCGAGAACGTAGGCGGTCCTCACTGCCGCTCAAAACACCCCTTGTCCGCAATGCCCACATTTCGGGGAAGGCCATCGAGGTCCACCGTGATGAAGAATTGGCTTGCGCCCCCCTCCCACAAAGAGCTGTTCGAATTCAGGTGAAAGTCGCGGTCCATCGTCGAAACAAACGGCGGCGCCTCATCCGTGGTGCAGGATCCCAACAACTCCAAAGGAAAATCGTCCGATTGCACGTCCACCGCACTGTTCCAAATAAGGGGGGCATCCAACGGATTGATGACATCCGCCACCAACTCATCAAAATCCGTGAGCCCCGCATTGTTTCCCCACATGATGCAATTCCGGAACGAGCTTCCTTCTAAACTCCTCACCACCAATTCGCCATCGCTCGACTCATACCAATCGTTGAAAAACACCGCCGGGGCCTGTCGCACCCCTTCCGCCCAGTAATTCGCGAAGGTGCAGTGGTCCATGTTGTAAATGCCTCCGAGCGTAAAGGCCGCACACACTTGTCCGCAATCCGTGATGAGGTTGTTCCACCCCTCGATGACGCCGCCCTGGGCAAACAGCCCCGTAGCCGACATGTTGCGGATGCGGGTGTTGGACAACGTCAACGCCGGCGCAGTGGCGGTTCCCACCGTGTCCACTTGGATGCCGATGGTGCCGCCTTCGAGGATGGCGTGGTCAATTACAGAGCCTTTGCTTCCGAAAAACCAAAGCCCGCCACGTGCCACCGTGAACGTCTCCACCCCGAAATCCGTTTCGTACTCAAAGTCCACTTGGATGCCCCATTGGCCGGGCAAGTCGGCGTAATCGGACTCGAGCCGATCGCCTCGGAACGTGATGGGAGCCGCAAGGGCCCCGTCCGCGATGAGGGTGCCTTGGTTGATCCAAATGCCGCTCTTCGCATGGAAATACACTTCTGTGCCGGGCAGGATTTGCAGGGTACAATCCTCGTCCACCACCGGCACGCCATACACCACATGCGGACGATCAGCGGCCCACGTTTCATCGCAGGGCAAGGCAAAAACGCGATCCAGGCCGCCGTGGAAGTGGGCGTTGCGTCCCCACGCTGCGAGGGTGACGGTTTGGCTCCCCCCATTCAGCTCAAACAGCAGTTCGTCTTCCACGATGAACGGCGTCGTCGCCGCATTCGGGTCCACCGTCACCTCGATGAACACCCAAACGCTATCTCCTGACAGCACCGGAATGTCCACCACCTCCGGCCCGGGATAACCGTCCACGTTGATGCGGAAGGGACTTGAAGCATCGGCCAAACTGATGCGGTCGATGGACACGGCTGCATCATTTGGATTGTAGACCTTCAGCGGCAAGGTCACGGACCCCACGGTGGTGAAGGACGTGTCGAACAGAATCGTGTCCGCCGAAAAGGCCAATTCCAGCCCCGGCTCATCGGAAAACACCACCTCGCGGCACCCCCCAGCCGACCAAAGGGCCAACACCCCGAGCACCGCCCCCAAACTCCCTTGCCAAAACCACCTATTCATACCACAAAGATGACCAAATTCGCACCATGAACGTGGACCACCCTGCATTTCTTGTGCACCTCGCGCAAGCCGATCCCATTTTGCACAACCTCGTGCAAGCCCAAGGCGAGCTGGCTTGGCCGGCACAGCGTCCCCACCATGAGGCCTTGGTGCGCGCCATCGTCGGACAGCAAGTCAGCACGCGGGCTGCAGCAACGATTTTTGATCGGGTACAAGCCCTTTATCCAACGGGGCACATCACCCCCTGTGGGACCCTCGACTTGTCAGTGGAAACCCTGCGCAGCGCCGGCCTCAGCCAGCAAAAGGTGCGGTATGTCCACGCGGTTGCCCAAGCCTGGTCCGACGAACCCCACCGCTACGAACACCTCGCCGAGCTTTCAGATGAGGACGTGCTGGAGGCCCTGACGCGCATCACTGGCGTCGGCGTGTGGACGGCTCAGATGTTTTTGATGTTCACCTTGCGCAGGCCGGACGTGTTTGCCCCGAATGACTTGGGGCTGAAAAAAGCCATGGCCAACCTCTACGGGTTGGCCATGGCAGATTCCAATCGGAAATTCGATGCGTTTGCTGAGCGGTGGTCTCCCTACCGGAGTTGGGCCTCCCTGCACCTGTGGGAGAGCCTCAAACCGCGCTGAATCAGCCCAAATAGCTTTTCAGGATGCGGCTGCGGCTGGTGTGCTTGAGCCGGCGGATGGCCTTCTCCTTGATTTGGCGCACGCGCTCGCGGGTCAAATCAAAGCGCTCCCCGATTTCCTCCAAGGTCATCGGATGCTCGCCATTCAGCCCGAAATACAAGCGGATGACGTCGCCCTCACGCGGGGTCAAGGTGCGCAACGAACGCTCAATCTCCTTCCGCAGCGATTCGTTCATCAAGTCCGTATCCGGAGAAGGCGTGTCTCCGAGGCGCAGCACATCCATCATGGTGCTCGAACTTTCGTCGCCTTCCTTCAACGGCGCGTCCAAGGACGTGTGACGGCTGGAGTTCTTCATGCTCTGCTTCACCTCGTCGAGCGTCATGTCCAACGTTTCGGCAAGTTCTGCTGCCGTCGGCGGGCGTTCAAACTCCTGCTCCAAGCGAGCGAAAGCCTTGTTGATTTTGTTGATGCTGCCGATTTTGTTCAAGGGCAAGCGCACAATCCGGCTCTGTTCGGCAAGGGCTTGGAGGATGCTTTGGCGGATCCACCAAACGGCGTAAGAGATGAACTTAAAACCGCGGGTTTCGTCGAAACGCTGTGCGGCTTTGATCAGGCCGAGGTTGCCTTCATTGATCAAGTCGGGCAATGAAAGGCCTTGGTTTTGGTACTGCTTCGACACCGATACTACGAAACGGAGGTTTGCTTTTGTCAGCTTCTCGAGTGCCACTTGGTCGCCTTGCTTGATGCGACGGGCCAACTCGACTTCTTCCTCCGCAGTGATCAGGTCGACGCGACCGATTTCCTGAAGGTACTTGTCAAGAGATGCAGTTTCCCGGTTGGTCACCTGCTTGGTAATCTTGAGCTGCCTCATATAATGGGATTTGGTGGGTTACTGTTGGATGTTTGAGGGACGGAAGCCCCGCTGCTGGTGTGCAACGGGGCGTTCGCCTACTCATGGGGATGCTTCAGATAACGAAACGGGCCCCGTATGGGTTGCCTGCGGACAGGCCAAAATTCATCAATCGCGTGGACGTCGGTCGCCCCGGTCGCGTCCACGACCCCCGCGATCTCCGCGATCTCCGCGTGGACGGTCGCCCCGTTCAGGACGTTCGACGTATCCTTCAGGCTTCGGCATCAGCACCTTGCGGCTCAGCTTGATTTTGCCCGTCTTCGGGTCACGTCCGACGACCTTGAACTTGACGACTTCACCTTCAGAAATGACATCCTCAACGCGGTCAACGCGTTCCCAAGCCAGCTCCGAGACGTGCAACAACCCATCCTGTCCCGGGATGACTTCAACGAAGGCGCCGTATGGCATGATGCTCTTCACCTTGCCTTCGTATTCTTCGCCGATTTCAACCGTTGGAGGGAAGGCAATGGCTTTGATGCGCTTGACGGCATCATCGATGGCCGTTTTGTTCGATGCGGCGACTTGGACCATGCCCTTGCCGTCCACGTCATCAATGGAAACCGTCGCTCCCGTGACCGCTTGGATCTCTTGGATGATTTTTCCGCCTGGGCCGATGATCGGACCGATCGATTCGCCCGGGACTTCGAATTGGACGATGCGCGGAGCATGTTCCTTGTAATCCGCACGGGGCTCCGAAATCGATCCGAGCATCTCGCGCCGGATGTGGTGGCGGCCTTCACGTGCCTGGGCCAATGCCTCACGGAGTTGGGTGAAGCTCAAGCCCTTGATTTTGATGTCCATTTGGCAAGCGGTGATGCCCGCCTCCGTGCCGGTCACTTTGAAATCCATGTCACCGAGGTGATCTTCGTCTCCCAAGATGTCCGAAAGCACCACGTATTTGCCGGTCTCGGCATCCGTGATCAGGCCCATCGCAATGCCCGATACGGGCGCTTTGATTTGAACGCCACCGTCCATCAAGGCCAACGTACCCGCACAAACGGTCGCCATGGAGGAAGAACCGTTGGATTCCAGGATCTCCGACACCAAACGGATGGTGTACGGGCAATCCTCGGCCGCAGGCAACACGCCCTTCAGCGCGCGCCATGCCAGGTTTCCGTGTCCGATTTCGCGGCGGCTCGTGCCCCGCAGGGGACGCTCCTCACCGGTTGAGAACGGGGGGAAGTTGTAGTGCAACAAGAACCGCTCGTTGCGGCGAACCAGCGCCCCATCGATCAATTGCTCATCGAGCTTCGTGCCCAACGTCAAAGTCGTCAGCGACTGCGTCTCACCGCGCGTAAAGATGGAACTGCCATGGCAACCCGGCAGGTAGTCCACTTCCGTCCAAATCGGGCGGATTTCCGTGGGCTTCCGGCCGTCGAGGCGGGTCTGCTCATTGAGCAACAAATCGCGGACAGCCTTCTTCTGAGCAGACTTGATGTATTGGGCCAACATGAAGCCCTTCTCCGCGCGCTCTTCGTCGCTCAGCGTGGCCACGAACTCCTCCTTGATGCGACCAAACGCCTCTTTGCGCTCCTCCTTCGAGCTGCCGTTTTTCGCCGCTTCGTAGAAGGGAGCGTAGAGCGCCTCGTTCACGCGAGCGCGCAACTCCTCGTCGTGGTTCTCGTGGTTGTATTCACGGGTCACGCCGTAGTGACCGGTCGACTTGGCGAGGGCGATTTGCGCCTCACACTGGGCCTTGATGGCGGCGTGCGCGACCTCGATGGCGTCCACCATCTCGTCTTCGCTCGCTTCGTTCATTTCACCTTCCACCATGACGATGGAATCGAGCGAACCTGCGACCATGATGTCCATGTCCGCGGCTTCCAGCTCTGAACGCAAGGGGTTAACGATGAATTCACCGTTCACACGTGCCACGCGCACTTCTGAGATGGGACCGTCAAACGGCACGTCGCTCACAGCGATGCATGCCGATGCGGCGAGGCCTGCCAAGCTATCTGGCAGCACTTCTTCGTCCGCAGACATCAGCTGGATCATCACCTGGGTTCCCGCGTGATAATCCTCCGGGAAGGTGGGGCGCAATGCCCGGTCCACCAAGCGCATGACCAACACCTCCGAATCCGAAGGACGCGCCTCGCGCTTGAAGAATCCACCTGGGAAACGGCCCGCGGCCGCATATTTCTCGCGGTAATCGACCGTGAGGGGAAGGAAGTCCACTTCGTCTCGGACTTCGTGAGAAGAAACGACCGTGGCGAGGAGCATCGTGTCTCCTGAGCGCACTACGACTGAGCCGTGTGCTTGCTTCGCCAGTTTACCTGTTTCGAGGGTGATCTCGCGCCCATTGCCGAGATCGATGGTTTGGTTGTGTACCGTATAATTCATCTATTCCTAAAAATCATCCTGTGAGCCGCCCTTCCGTTGAAGTCCAGCAGCGCCCCGCGCAAGGGCGCAAAAAGAAGAAGAAGGCAATGGAATTCCACTGCCTTCTTCTGCGCAAGTTCAATTAGCGACGCAATCCCAACTCTGCAATGATGCTCCGGTAGCGGGTGATGTCTTTCGCCTTCAAGTAATCGAGCAACTTCCGACGCTTACCGACCAACTTGATCAAGGCGCGTTGGGTGTGGAAATCCTTCCGGTTCTTCTTCAGGTGCTCGGTCAAGTGAGCAATCCGGAATGAGAACATGGCGATTTGCGCCTCTGGGCTTCCCGTGTCTTGTTCTCCTTTGCCGTGCTTGGCAAAGAATTCTTTCTTCTTCTCTGATGTCAAATACATGTCGAAATCAAATTGATGTTCGTGATGCTGCAAAATTGCGGGTGCAAATGTACACCAAATCCCGTGTTATCCAACTTTCTCTTCCCCAACCGGTGCATCCACCATCGCCCGCAAGTAAAAGGACAGCTTTTCCTTGAGGTCTTTGCGTTCCACGATGGCATCGAGGAAGCCGTGTTCTAACAGGAATTCAGAACGTTGGAACCCTTCGGGCAGGTCCTTGCCGATGGTCTCCTTCACCACCCGCGGACCGGCAAAGCCGATGAGGGCATTCGGTTCGGCGATGTTGAGATCCCCGAGCATGGCGAACGACGCGGTCACGCCGCCCGTGGTCGGGTCGGTCAGGACCGAAATGTAGGGCAGCTTCGCTTGGGCGAGCAGGGAAAGGCGGGCGCTGGTTTTGGCCATTTGCATGAGGCTCAACCCCGCCTCCATCATCCGCGCGCCACCTGATTTGCTGATGCAGATGTACGGGCAGTTTTTTTTCAAGGCCAAATCGATGCCGCGCGCAATTTTCTCGCCCACCACCGAACCCATCGACCCCCCGATGAAGGAGAAGTCCATGGCGCTCACCACCACGGGCATGCCGTCGAGTTCACCACTGGCAGTGCGGATGGCATCCTCCAGCTCCGTCTTTTCCTTCGCCTTTTCCAGACGGCTTTTGTAATCGGTGGTGTCTTTGAACTCGAGCGGATCTGCGGACACCATTTTAGCTGCGACTTCGCGGAACTTGCCGCCATCGAACAGGATGTCAAAATAGGCTTGGCTGCCAATGCGCTCGTGGTGACCGCATGTGGCACAGACGTGCAACGTGCCCGCAAACTCCTGGGACGTGACCACGTTTTTACAACCTGGACACTTGTACCATGCGCCTTCGGGAATTTCCTTCTTCTCAGTGCTCTTCGTGGTAATGCCGTCTTGACTGCGTTTAAACCATCCCATGTTGAAGTGAATTTGAGCAGGTAAAGGTACTGAAAGGAGCGGGGAATCAGAACGGGTGACCGATTCCGATGTGAAATGCGCCGCGGGCCTTGGTTTGGCCCAACCATCGGGCACCCAACGGCTGCGTAGGATCGTGCAAGCGCAAGCCGCCATCGAGGCGCAGGAGGAAGAAGCCAAAATCCCAGCGCGCACCGAGGCCACCATTCCATGCCACGCTCTGCCACCGCCCGCCGGCCCACGTCGCCGAGGCCGCTACCCCCTCCGCAGCGCGCATCCACACGTTGCCCGCGTCGGCGAAAATGGCCAGGGTAAAGGACTCGGTCAGCGGCTCGCGGTACTCGATGTTCAGCTCGGCGCGCCAATCGCCCACGCCGCGGATGGCTCCTTCGGCCTCGGCGTCCACCACGCCCCCGGGCCCCACATCCCGGGTCGCCCAGCCGCGCAATCCGTTCACGCCGCCGCCGAAAAAACTGCGGTCGTAGGGCAGGCTGTTCAAGTTGGGTCCGACCCAGGCCACCCCGAGGTAGGCGCGGGCGGCGATTTGGCCTGGAGCTTCCGGATCTTCCCGGGTACCGAAACGCACATCTTGCTCCACCCGCACAAATTGCGCCACCGGGACCCCGGCCATGACGAATGCTCCTTCTTCGTTCTGAGGCAGTTGGAGCGCATCCCCCAAGTGCCGCCACAGCTGGCCGCTCCACTCCACGGAAGAGCGCACACCGCCAAGCCACGTCGCCTGCTCCCTCCACCCGGATCGCCACGCGAGGCGCGTCAAGGTCGAGGCGTAGTCCTGAAAACGGGATTTCAAAAACGGATTGCCCTGTGCGTCCAACCATTCCACAAACGCATCTTCAGCCTCCAAGTCCGTGTAGTTGAACTCAAATAAATCAATATTAACCAAGCTATTACGCGACTCGTTCTCGACAAACTCAAACCCATACCGCATGGCAAAGGCCTTCCGCAAATAATCCGGACGAGCCTCCCGGCGGAAGGCCAGCCCAAGCTCCGAACGGGCCGCATTCGATGGCCGCAACCGGTGCAATCCGAGCGGGGGAATGCCCAAAATCGAATAGTTCGCCTCGAGCGACCACTCCCCGCTGTTGGGCACCAGGGCCGCTTCGTTGTAACTGAAGGGCTGGGTGGAACTGATACCCGCTGTTGCCGTCCACTCCAATTGGTCTCCACGCCCCGAAACATTGCGGTCCGTCCAGCTCACGCGCAATAGCGGACCGTAACGCACATCGGTACGCGTGAAATCCACCTCCGTTTGCAACCCAAACCGTTTGCGCTGCCACAGCCGAACATCCACGTCCACCCACCGCTGTCCCGCATCGTCTAACCGGGTTGTCGTCGGCATTTCGACCCGACTCACGGCCGGCAGGCGCATGAGC
Source organism: Flavobacteriales bacterium (assembly GCA_023264155.1). Taxonomy (GTDB): domain Bacteria; phylum Bacteroidota; class Bacteroidia; order Flavobacteriales_D; family Sanyastnellaceae; genus JALQTD01. The sequence continues at coordinate 24,042 of JALQTD010000003.1, forward strand.
CGCCGATACGTGGTCTCGAGCGCTTCCCGGTCATACAAGGCGCCGATTTCCGCGGCTATCAGGTGATCCAGGACCGCTTCCCGCAGTGGATGCACCAGCCCGCTGTCCTGCTCCTGCACCGCAATGCTCCCAAGCCGCAGGCGTTCATGTGGGCGGGCCAAATCCGATTGCACCACCGGCCGAATCACCACCTTCACCCCGATCCGGTGCTCCCCTGCCCCGCGGCTCCCGATCGAGTCGGCCTCGTACGCGATGTACGCCTCGTCGAACTCTGCATACCCTTTGGACTGCAGCACCCGCGCAATGCGCCCACGCTCGGCGTCCAACACATCCGCATCAAAGGCCCTCCCCGGTTGCACCAGCGACTGCGGCATGACATCCCGCGGGTTAATGCCCGTCCCTTCCATGCTCCACTCCACTCGCCCCACCTTCCACAATGCGCCCAAATCCATGACGTACCGCACCGCCAGCCGCCGATTCCGCAACGTATCCAACTCCACTGCTCCCTGAGCGTCCAAATACCCCGCCCTCCGTGCGAGCGCCTCCAAATTGCGCACGGTCCGATCCCCCATTGCGGCATCCCAAGTCACAGGCGCCTCGCCGAACGTTTCCACCATCCAATAGCGCAGGCCTTTGTCCGGCGATTTCCCCCGCGCAGCCCGCGCCTCCCGCCGCCGTGACAACACTTCAGGCCGAACGAGCTCATGCGCCCGCAACCGCAAGCGGACCCCGAGCGTCCGTTGGTTCTCCACCAAGCGCAGCACGGACTCCCCGTCCAAATCCACTTCCTGCCCCCATGCAATGCCTTGCTCCTCCACCAACCACTCCCCCGCCGGCAAATTCCGCGTCAATTGGCAGCCCGTCAGCAGAAAAACCATGGCGTACATTTGTGCCCGCATGATTACGAAAGCTGAACTCCATTCCGTCCGGGCCTTGCGCCACCGCGCGACCCGCGAAACGGAAGGGCTCTTCGTAGTGGAGGGTTGGAAAGGCATCATGGAGTTGCTCGCGAGCACGGTGGATGTGGTGCGAATTTACGCGCGGAGCGAAGTTCAACCACCATCCGGACATTTCCTTCCAGATGCCGCCGTTCCGGTCACCGCTAAGGAGATGGAAAGGATGTCGCAGATGAAAACACCGCCGGGCATTTTGGCCACTGCGCGCATCCCCGACCCCGGCCCCGCTCCACGCGACTTCGAACACCTCGCCACCTCCCGCATCCCCTTGTTGCTCTACTGCGACGGCATTGCGGATCCGGGCAACTTGGGCACCCTCATCCGCACGGCGGATTGGTTCGGATTTGCAGGTGTGGTGTGCGACCGCACGGGCGTGGATCCGTGGAACGCGAAGTGCCTGCAGGCCTCCATGGGGTCAGCGATGCGGATGCGGATTTGGACCGTGGATGGAGCCGATTGGTTGCGGCAGTGGAAATCGCCTGTTTGGGCGCTCGACGCGCACGGGTCCGACCTGTGCCAAACCACGTGGCAACCCGGCGCACTGGTCATCGGCTCCGAATCCCACGGCTTATCCGCCGAAGCGCGTGAACGTGCCACGGAGACCCTCGCCATTCCGGGTGCCGGTCAAACTGAGTCCTTGAATGCCGCCATCGCCGGCAGCATCGCCATGTTCGAAATCGCGCGTTCCGTTCAGGCGTTCTGAGTGCGCGCCGGCGCGTTGACGCCCAACCAATTGAACACGGGCTGCGCGGTGATTTCGCACCACTTGCGCCGAATGGCCGCTTCCGTGAAAGGCTGGTCCCGTTGCACGAATTCCACCACCTCTTCCAGCCGCGCTTCACACGTCTCTGCCGCCGATTCCTCTGCAAGCGTCAACCCGGAAGTGGATCCTTCAGCAATTTGTTCTGCGGCCCACAATTGATTGGGCCAAAGCTTCATGTTCGAAAAAATGATGCGGTCCGTAGCCTCCGCAAGGAGTTGATGCGGGCGGCCCTCTCCTTCCTCCCAGGGCTCGGGTTGGCCAACGCCCACGTGCACCCGCCCTTTCCAGCCAAACAGCCCCATTTTCATGCTCCGCTCATCTTCGCCGGGCGACTTTTCATACTGACCGTCGTTGGCTTCGCGCATGAGCAATTCACGCACCTTCATGCCGTCGCAAGGATCCCATTCATAACTGAGCGCCACCGGGTGCACCCGCAGGCCTTCCCAATGCTCCGCCCCGCCCCCGTCGAGCAGCATGCGGATCAAAGCCGGCGAGGTCCGATCGTCGCCATCTTTCGCCCTTCCCTCTCGTTGGGCCAGCCAAACACTTCGGCAGTCCCCTATGACCACATCCCGCACATAAGCCGCCACCTCAGCTGAGTTCGCCAGCTGTTCACGGGGCGTTCCGCCACGGGTGACAATGAAGGAGCGGTTCAAGCGGACGAGCGCCTCCACCCAGGGCAATCCGAGCAAGTTGCTGCCGATGCCAATCTCAGTGGTCGCCGCGCCCAATTCCACCAGGATCAAGTTGATCAGTGACGGGTCGAGGACGATGTCGCGGTGGTTCGAAATGAAGAGCGCGCCTTCGGGATTGAAATCATCAGGCAGCGAATACGTGACCACATCGGTGGAAGAAGTGAGCAACGCCTCAATCACCGGCTTGGAGATTTGTTCCTGGAATGCGGCCACCGTTTCGATGGCCGCCATCCGCTCCAACAAGGCTGCTGCCTCTTGCGATCCCATGAACGGCTCCAGCACCTGCTGCCAATCCACTGCCTGCTTCAACAAGCCGATGGCTGATGGGACTTCGTGGTCCCGATAGGGGCGCATGTGCGCAAAAGCGTCTCCTTCCATGGGGGTGCAAGATAACCCACCTACTTTTGTCTCATGACCTTCGAGGAACTCAAACTCACCCGCCAGTTCATTCGGGCTGTCGAACAGGCGGGCTACAACGCACCGACCCCCATCCAAGAGAAGGCCATTCCCCCCATTCGCTCCGGGCAGGATGTCATCGGCATCGCCCAAACGGGCACGGGAAAAACCGCGGCATTCCTGCTTCCGACGTTGCAAAAACTGAAGTACCCACAAGGCATGGAACCCCGGGCGGTGGTGTTGGCCCCGACCAAGGAACTCGTGCTGCAAATCCATGAACAGGCCGAACGCTTCGCCCAGTTCACCGAATTGCGGTGCTTGGCGTTGTACGGTGGAATCGGGTACAAGAAGCAGCTCGAGGCAGTGCAGGCCGGGCAGGATTTGCTGATTGCCACCCCCGGTCGGTTTTTGGAAATCTACCAGCGCGGAGGGTTCAACCCGAAAAAAATCACCACGGTGGTCCTCGATGAAGCGGACCGCATGATGGACATGGGGTTCATGCCCCAGTTGCGGCTTGTTCAGGAATTGGTGCCGAGCAAGCGACAGAACCTCCTCTTTTCCGCTACGTTTCCGGAACGGGTGCAACGGCTGGCGGATGAGTTTCTGCTTTGGCCTACGCGGGTGGAAGCCACCCCCCAATCCACTCCGGTAGCTACCGTTCAACAATTCAGCGCAGCGCTCCCGAATGTCGCCACCAAGTTGCACTTCGTGAAATACCTGCTGACCGAGCGGTACCCCGAAGCGCGCGCCATGGTCTTCGTTCGCGAAAAGGACCAAGCCGAGCTCATCAGCCGCGGACTGGCCGATGCTTTGAAAGGGCAAGTGCGTTCCATTCACAGCAACAAAGGACAAAACAGCCGCATCCACGCCATGGACCTGTTCCGGGAAGGAGCCATCCGATGCCTCGTCAGCACCGACGTGGCTAGCCGCGGCATCGATGTACCCGAAACGTCGCTCGTCATCAACTTCAGCGTGCCGCGGGATCCCCACGACTACGTGCACCGCATCGGCCGGACCGGTCGGGCCTTCCGCGACGGGGAAGCCTTCACGCTCGTGGACCCGTCCGAAGGGTATGCACTCGAACGCATCGTTGAATTGACCCAAACCCCCATCGCCCCATTCGACGTCCCTGCGGAATTGCCCGTAGAGGAAACGCCCCGGTGGGAAAAACAAGCCCAAGCGCGCACCATCGACGGGGAGATGCGGAAACGCGACCCCAACTACAAAGGCGCCTTCCACGAGAAGAAGAAAAAAACAGCGAAACGGCCGGTCAAGAAGGGCAACCGCCCCCCCAAGGCCAAACGGGGCTAACCTTCCCCCGGCATCAACCGTTTCTTCACCCGAGAAAGGTCGCTCCAAGCCGTGCCCGGTTCCGCCACACTGTGGTGCACGGCAGCAGTTCCACTGCGCGCGCCACTTACCACCCGCACCCCATCCCCTTCCACCACAAACCCCTCTTCGTAGCACATGACGGCGAGGCTGCCATCGGCTTGGCCTGCCACGTGGGTATGGAAATTGAAGTCGTACCCCGCCCGCCGCAACCAAACGAAGCACGCCACGGGATCAGCCGCCAATTGCGCGTGGTATCTCCGAAACCGCTTGATGAGGGTTCGGTTGTTGTGCAGGATTTGGTCGATCTGGCTCAGCACCCCGGCTTTGTTCCGGTGGTGCTTGACGCGGCATGCATCGTCGCAGAAACGCTTGTCACGGCGGCCCTGAAGGGGAGCTTGGCAGCTGGCGCAAGTCTCCCGGAAATTCATCATGTGCTCATTCATGCCGGAAAAAAACAGCCCGCAGCCGCCCTTCCCCGAAAAAAGTTCACCGCCGATGCCCGTTAATTCACGAGCGCTTCGTCCAGCCGCTCTACGAGGGCGGTGAACAGCTGTGAAAGCTGGCCTTCAGCGCCCTTCGCGGTGGCGAGGATTTCCGCAATGTCCACGGGCGCAAGGCGTTCCGGATCGCACGCGTCCGTGAGCACGCTCACGGCCACGCACGGCATGCCCATGTGGGCACAAGCGATGACTTCCGGGGCGGTACTCATGCCCACGGCGTCCGCACCGATGGTCCGCAAGTAGCGGTACTCCGCGGGGGTCTCGAGGTGAGGTCCGGCCACGCTGGCGTACACGCCATTGCGCAGCGTGATGCCGAGGTCGGCTGCCGCAGCCCCGAGCACCTTCCGCAATCCCATGTGGTACGCGGCATACATATCTGGAAAGCGGTTGCCAAGCTGATCGATGTTGGGCCCGCGCAACGGGTTCTCAGGTTGCAAGTTGATGTGGTCGTCGATGCACATCAACTCGCCGGTGTTGTGGCCGGGGTTGAGCGCGCCAGCTGCATTGGAAATGAGCATCGCCCGGCCGCCGAGCAGCCGCGTGATCCGCACCGGCATGACCACTTGTTCCATGGTATAGCCTTCGTAATAGTGGAAGCGACCTTGCCAAGCGAGGACCTTCCGCCCGCCGAGGGTGCCATAGAGCAGTTTCCCGAAGTGGAATTCCACGGTGGCCACGGGCAGGTTCGGGATTTGGTTGTAACTCCACTGCTTTTCCACCTCAATCTTTGAGGCCAAATCCCCCAACCCCGTTCCCAGGATGATGCCGCAATCCACTTCATTCACCCCCTTTTCTTGCAGGTATTCAACGACCTCCTGCAGGGTCTCCATCACGTCTTTCATGTTCGCTCTCAAATTCTATTTCCGCCGCGTGACTGCCAGCGCTTCCAATCCGCTTCCACATCCACGTCGGCCAAGCAAGGTAGTGCAAGAATCCGCATCCCACGGCTTACGGCGCGCACGATCTCTTCGGCGTGCACCCGGTTGTGGCTCCAGGTGCGGCCGATGAACTGCTCGCCGCTTTCCGCGCGCATGCCCACCGCGCAGTAACCGCCGTCGTCCGCGGGCACGGTCACCCATGACGCGTCGGCTTTCAGCGCTTCGAACATGCGGTGGATGCGGGGGGCATCGAGGTCGGGGACGTCCGTGCCGGCGACCACCACGCGCTCGGCTCCGGCCGCGATGGCTTGGTCGGTGGCTGCCTTCATCCGCTCGCCCAAGTCCCCGGCCGTTTGTTCCCAAACGGTGCCCGCGTGTTCCCAAGTGCCCGTGCCGGTGAGGACCCAAATCGCCTCCCACCGGTCGTCCGCTGCAAGCCGGCTCGCCCGTTCGAGCAGGTGCCGGTAAGCCGCTAGGGCGGCGGCCTCCCCTAGGGTCGCAGCGAGCCGCGATTTCACCTGGCCCAGCGCCGGACGGCGGGCGAACAAAAGCAGGACGTTGCCGCTCATGCAGTCGCGCCTTGGCAACTCGATCCCGCACCGGCCGTGCACCCGTAACAGTGGTTCGCCACCGCCACGTAGCGGTCATTGAAAGCGGACCAATCGGTGATGTCGGCCAGGTTTTGGGCCGATGCAGCCACCGGCAGGTTCAACATCTGGTTGAAATCGCAATCAAACAATTGCCCGTCCCACCCCACGCTCAACGTGTTCGTGCACATGACGCCCGCGACAGCCGCCGGATTGAAGCCCTCCACCAGGGTGTCCAGGTAATCCTCCAAGTTGCCACTCGCCTCGAGGTATTCGAGGTACCGCGCAATCGGCATGTTCGTGATGGCAAGCAGCTGATTGAATGCAATCCCTTCGTTATCAAGCGTCTCGCGGTATTGCTGTTCCATCGCATCCATGTGCATCGGCAAGAAGGCCCCCGCGGGATTGTGGACCAAATCCAGCACCAGCCCTTCCCCACGCCCATACCCCACCGCCGTCAGCCGCCGCAGCGCCTCCAAGCTCTTCTCGAACACCCCCTCCCCCCGTTGCCGGTCCGTCCGGTCGGCCCGAAAAAACGGCAAGCTGCTCACCACCCGAACCCGTTGCTCCGCAAAAAACTCCGGCAAGTCCGCATACTTGGCGTGTGCCAACAGGATGGTCAAGTTTGAACGCACAATGATTTCCAAATCCGGGTAGCGCGCACGCACGCGCCCCACAAAGCCCCGGAAATCCGGGTGCATCTCCGGCGCCCCGCCCGTGATGTCCAAGGTCGATGCGCCGCTCGGACCGATGGCCTCCACCACGCGGTCCATCATCTCGGCAGACATCTGCTCCCGCCGATCCGGCCCTGCATCCACATGGCAATGGGCGCACACCTGGTTGCAGACGTACCCGACATTGACTTGAAAGATCTCCACGCCGCGCGGCCGCAAGGGGGGCAGGCCGTGGGCCGCGAGCTTTTGCTGAAAATGCGGCCACGTTCCATCATCGAATCCCGCCCGACCAAGCGCTGCGAACTGCTCCTTCGGTTCCACCAGCTTGCCCCCTCTCGCCCGCAGGGATTTGTGTGCCAATGCGGCCATCACATGGACATTTGGTCGGCCTTGCCCATCATTTGGACCCCGTGCACCAACGAGGCTCCTCCGCGGATGGCTCCGGCCACGTGCACGGCCTCCATCATGGCCTCCTTGGATTCACCGCGACCGACCAAGTCCTGGGTGTACGCATCGATGCAATACGGGCACTGAATGGCGTGGGCCACTCCCAGCGCAATCAGGGCTTTCTCCCTGGCCGTCAGCGCCCCCTCCTCAAACACATCGCCGTACCAAGCGAAAAACTTCTCCGCCAGCGGGCCGTCCCAGTCTGCGATTTTTCCAAACCGCTTCAGGTCTTTCGGGTCATAATACGTTTTCATGCGCCGAATATCGCAACTTTGCGGGCAATGAACGCATTTGTTGACACCCTTCAGGGACTCCGCTCACATCCGGGCAAGATTGGCATCATCGGCGCGGGCGCCATGGGATCGGGCATCGCCCAAGTGGCCGCAGCGGCGGGAAATCAGGTGGTCCTCGTCGACGCCCAGCCCGAGGCCTTGGAACGCAGCGAACACGCCCTCGCCAAGGTCATGGCCCGTCAAGTGGAGAAAGGGCGCATGACCGCCGATGAAAGCGCCGCCTTGCAAGGCCGCATCCACCGAACCACCGAAATGGCGGATTGTGCCCCCTGTGCGCTGGTGATTGAAGCCATCGTCGAACGGCTCGAGGTGAAGCAGCAGGTGTTTGCGGAAGTGGAAAAAGCGGTAGGCGATTCGGCCGCACTGGCCACGAACACGTCTTCGTTGGCGGTAACTGCCATTGCCAGCGCATTGCAGCGTCCCGAGCGGCTGATCGGCTTGCATTTCTTTAATCCAGCGCCGTTGATGCCGCTGGTCGAGGTGATCCCGGCGCTGCAGACCGCCCCGGGGTTGGCCGATGCGGGCGTGGCGCTGATGGCAGCGTGGGGCAAGTCCCCTGCCCTGGCAAAGGACACGCCGGGGTTCATCGTGAACCGCGTGGCGCGGCCCTTCTACGGAGAGGCCTTGCGCATGTTCGAGGAGGGCATTGCTGACATGGCGACCATCGACGAGGCCATGCGCCGGGTCGGGTTCCGCATGGGGCCATTCGAGCTGATGGATTTCATCGGAAACGACGTGAACTACGCCGTCACCGCCTCGGTCTTCGAAGCGATGTACTTTGATCCGCGTTACCGGCCTTCTCTGGTCCAAAAACGCCACGCAGAAGCCGGTTGGCTCGGCCGCAAAGCCGGTCGGGGCTACTACGATTACGCGGAGGGCGCCTCGCGGCCTGCCCCAACCGAGGACGGAGCGCTGCTCGGGCGCATTGCGGACCGGATTTTGGCCATGCTCATCAACGAGGCGTACGACGCGGTGTTCATGCACATTTGCTCCGAGGCAGATGTGGAAACCGCGATGACGCGTGGTGTCAATTATCCGAAGGGGCTCATCGCTTGGTCGCGTGAGCGCGGGCTGAGCAAGGTCGTTGCGGACCTCGATGCGCTCGCCGCACGCTATGGCGAGGACCGTTACCGCTGCTCGCCGTTGCTGCGGTCGGCCGCCAACGACCAAGCATGACGTCGGATGCCCGTCAAGGCATGGGTGCGCAGGGTTGAGCCGTCGGGCAAGGTGCGCACGATGCCTTCAGCGGTGAGCTGATCGAGGCGCACTTCGCCGGCGGCGTGCAAAATGCTTCCCTGCGCCACGAGGAGTCCTACGTGGACCACGCGGCCGGATGGGTTGTGGAAGAACGCCCAGTCGCCGGTGGTGTGGTCGGGGAAGGCGATGGGAATGCCCAATTGGATTTGGTCTGCTGCATCGCGGTCCACGAAGGCATCCGGCTGGGTCACCCGCGCCAACACCTGCATCAACCCCGAACAATCCACCCCCAGCGCGGTCCGTCCGCCCCACTGGTAAGGCGCTCCAAGCCACGCCCGCCACCCCGTGTCCAAAATCGGTTGCTCGATGCGCACGGGCGTGCCACACGGCGCGAACAGCTGTCCCTCCCGGGAGTGCAACCACCCGCCCGCCGGTAGCCAGCGCGATCCGCTGTCGCCCCACACCACTTGGGTGCACGCCGACCGCAGCAAATAATTCGGCTCAAAACCGGCCGCCACTTGCAACATCTTGCCGTCGCACCACCCTTCATAGCCGTCGTGGCCGCAGCGCACCTGCACCCAATCGCGGGCGCCGTGGGCGAGCACTTCCGCCGATTCACCGATTAGCAATTGCGTGACCTGCTCGGCAGCATCCGAGGCTTCCATCCGCAACGGCACAACGGACGCCGACGCAAAAGCGACGCGGCCGATTTCCGGTTGAAACGGGCTGGCCAAGGAACGATTTAGATGAGTTCGATGCAGATGGCCGAAGCGCCACCGCCTCCGTTGCAAATGCCGGCCGCTCCGCGCTTCAATCCCCGCTGCTTCAACGCATTGACCAACGTCACCACGATGCGCGACCCGCTCGACCCCAAGGGATGGCCCAGCGAGACCGCGCCACCGTTGACGTTCACTTTCTCCGCGTCCAAGCCGAGCAACTTGTTGTTCGCCAAGCCCACCACAGAAAATGCTTCGTTCAGTTCCCACAAGTCCACGTCGTCGTTCGTCCAACCTGCCTTAGCGAGGGCTTTGGGGAGCGCTTTAGCGGGTGCCGTAGTGAACCACTCGGGCGCCTGTGCTGCATCGGCTGAGGCCACTACTTTGGCGATGGGGGTGAGACCGTATTGTTTGACGGCTTCCTCGGAGGCCAACACCACCGCGCTTGCACCGTCGTTCAACGTGGAGGCATTCGCGGCCGTGACCGTTCCTTCCTTGTCGAAAGCTGGGCGCAACGTGGGGATCTTTTCCATCTTCACGTTCGTGAATTCCTCGTCGCGGGAGACCACCACAGGCTCGCCACGGCGCTGCGGGACCTCAACCGGGACCACCTCGTCGTCAAAACGACCGGCATTCCAAGCCGCCGTTGACCGCTCGTAACTGGTGACCGCGAACGCGTCTTGCTCCTCGCGCGAGAACGCCATGTCCTTGGCGCACAGTTCGGCGCAGTTGCCCATGTGCGTTGCGTTGTAGACATCGGTCAATCCGTCGAGCAGCATGCCGTCCTTTGCTTGGACGTGTCCCAATTTCACCGCGCTGCGGGACTGCAGGTAGTGCGGGACTTGGCTCATGTTTTCCATGCCACCGGCCACCACGACATGGGCATCGCCGTTGCCGATGGCTGCTGCGCCGAGGGAGATGGCCTTCATTCCGCTCGCACAGACCTTGTTCACGGTCGTGCAGGGCACTTCGTGGGTCAGGCCAGCGCCGATGGCGGCTTGCCGGGCGGGCGCCTGGCCCAATCCGGCTTGGAGGACATTGCCCATGAACACTTCGTCGACCGCTTCAGCGGGCAATCCGGACCGGTCGAGGGCTCCGCGGATGGCCACTGCGCCGAGTTGAGGGGCGGGGACGCTGGAAAGGGCTCCGAGGAAGCTGCCCATCGGGGTGCGGGCGGCGGATACGAGGTAGACGGTCTTCGACATGGGAGTTGGTTTTCGATTTGCAGGCCAAATTTAACGCCAACAGCCCCCTCGGCCACCTGATTTGGCCCATCAAACCGCCTTCCCGCGCGGGCCGCAGCATGCAAGGCGAAACGCACGCCGCATTGAAACCTTCCCCGGCCATCCTCCGTAAGCCCACCCGGTAATCATTTCAGCCCCCTGCAACATGAATCACAACGGCGTTCCGCTCGACCACGTACCCTCGGCCTTGGAGCAATACAAGTCGCTCATTCGGCACGTGCATGCGGAACCGGTCATGATGCGGCGCGCGATGCGCCTGGCCTTCAGGTCCTTGCCGCAGCAGGAGACTGTGGCTCTTCGGGACTGGATCCAGACCCACTACACGTTGTGATTACGGCTTGTCGCTGAAGCGGCGCGGGGCTTGATCGGTCGGGCGATTCCGCTTCGAAGCGCTTGGGCGGTTGCGTTGTTCACCGCGTTCGGGCCGCCGCTCGCGGGTGGCGGGCTGGGCTGATTTACGCTGATCGGCTGCGAGCTCCGCTTTTGAGCGGGCGCGAGGCCCTTTTCCCCCCTTCATCAGGTTTAGGAATTCGCGGGGAACGCGGGTTTTGGCCTCCACTTGCTCGCCGTTTGGCCCCTCTACCACTGCGCGGTACAAATGTAGACCACTGCGATCCAACGGATTCGGAGCCGACTCGCCCTTACCGATGATCATGCACTGGGCGCGGCGCAATCCGCTCATCAGCGCGGGAATGTCCTCGAATCCTACCTCGAACTTGAGCATCGTGTGCGTTGTCGTAGCCCGCATGGTGCGATAAGGGTACGCCACACGTTCCCGCTTTTTACTGCCCTCCACATCGCGAAAGGCGAACACCTCGTCGTCGGCCGGCAAATGGCCTTCCACCACCACATAGAGTCCCTGCTCGAAGCGTTTCCAATGGGTTTGCAAGTGAACGCGCCATTGCAAATCCTTGGCAATAAAGCAGATACCAGATGATTCCTTTTCGATGCGGTTGACGAAATGCACGTCGGTGCATTCAGGGCGCGCTTGGGCCATCCAATCCTTCATCCGCGTGTAGGACGTCTTCACCTTTGGATTGGGCGAAGCGAAGACCCAGCCTGCAGGTTTGATGTAGGCCAAAAGAAAATCGTCTTCGTAAACCACCTCAAACGGGGCAGGTGCGTTGAGCGGCGACTTCGAAGCTCCGCCCAATTGAAAGTCCTTCACGGCTGGTTTCAGAGGGGACTCCTTCTCCTTGCCGGCGTCGTATACAACGGCATCACCGGCCTTCAATTCGGATGACGGGATGCGAATCACCTCTCCGTTTACGGTTACGAACCCGCCTTTGATGGCCTTCCGCGCGCGGGTGTTCGTGGGCAATCCGCCTTGCCCTACCAACGCTTCGAGCAGCGTAGTGGGCGCGGACACTTTCATATTGATCATGGCGCAAAGGTACGGGGAACGTGTATTGAACCGGAAGTCGAAAGAAAACGCCCCTTGGGGGTGCGTTTTCCTTCGACTCTAAACCGGTTAAATATCCCGCCGAAGCGGGAAGCAAGCGTTGCGTATACGCTCAATTCTCCCATGAACGAAGTTGCTGCAAAACCCCGGACGTTTTCAACAGGAAACGAACACGTTTTTAACGCGTTTTGAACAACTGCCCTTGCCCCAAAGGCAATACCTTCGTGACATGACGGAAGAACTCGCACCTTGGATTTTGCGTTTGCTGCAGGAATTCAATTTGTTAAGACCCGAGACCAACCACGGATTGGGCCTGTTTTTGCTGGGGATGGGATTTATTGTCGTGGCCTTGATCATGTGGCGCGTTTCGAGGTGGATTTTGGATAAGGTCTTGCACGGATTGGCGCGCCGCACCAAGGCCACCTGGGACGATCAGTTGCTGAACCGCCCCCTCCTTTCCCGGCTTTCCTTCTTCATCCCGCTCGCCATCTTGAATGTCGCTCAGGAGCTGTTGCTCCCGTTGCACCCGGGGACCCAAGAATTCATAGGAAGGGGATTGGATTTGGCCGTGATTGTGAACATGCTGCTCGTGGGATTTGCATTGGCCAACGGCATCGAGGACCTGTTGAGCGGGATCCGCCAGTTGCGTGACAAGCCCATTTCGAGCTACATCCAATTGAGCAAAATTGCCGCCTCGGTCCTTGCGGGCATTGCCATCATCGCCTTGCTCATCGGCCAGGACATCGGCGTGGTCATCGGTGGACTTGGCGCAGCGACGGCAATCATCTTGTTGGTTTTCCGGGATGCATTGCTCGGCTTGACGGCGAGCGTGCAGCTCAGCTCTGGAGATTTGGTCCGCATCGGTGACTGGGTGCAAATCGACAAATACGGCGCGGACGGGGACGTGGTCGAAATCAACCTCACCACCGTCAAAGTGCGCAACTGGGACATGACATTCACGGTCGTGCCGACCTACGCCCTCATTTCGGAGAGCTTCAAGAACTGGCGGGGCATGAGCGAGTCTGGGGGACGCCGCATCAAGCGCTCGATCACCTTGCGCGCCTCGAGTGTTCGGTTCGCAGACAGCGCTTTGCTCGAGCGAATGGAAGGCATCCAAGTCCTCGCCCCGTGGTTGCGCGAGCGGACCAAAGAAATCGCTGACGCCAATGCTGCCAACCAAGCTCGCACCGACGTGGAAGTGAATGGGAGGCGGCTGACCAACATCGGTTTGTTCCGCAACTACACCGAACGCTACCTCCGCAACCACCCGGGCATCAACCAAGAAATGACCTTGCTGGTGCGCCACTTGCAGCCCACAGGCGAAGGCGTACCGGTTGAATTTTATTGCTTCTCCAAGGACAAGGCGTGGGATGCGTACGAATCGTTGATGGCCGACATCCTCGACCACTTGCTCGCCGCCGCCCCTTACTTCGGACTGGAAGTGTTCGAATGGCGCATGGCCACTCCCACCCCTGCAAGGTGACTCAGTCCTCGGCCTCCGGGGTGGACGAACTCATCGTGTGAAAGACGTTCTGCACGTCGTCATCCCCTTCGAGGCGCTCGAGCAACTTTTCCACTTCTGCTGTGGCCTCCGGATCGAGTTCCTTCGTCGTCGTGGGAATGCGGTCGAGGCCGGATTCGATGATTTCGCGGCCGTCCTCTTCGAGTTTCTTTTGCAGGGAACCAAACGATTCGAACGGCCCGTAAATCATGATGGTCTCGCCATCTTGTCCAACATCCTCCGCCCCGTAATCAATTAATTCCAGCTCCAATTCTTCGACATCGAGCCCTGCTCCGTTGATTTTGAAGAAGCAAACGTGGTCGAACATGAACTCGACGCTGCCCGTCGTGCCGAGGCTCCCATTGTACTTGTTGAAGTAGCTGCGGACGTTGGCCACCGTCCGGTTGTTGTTGTCCGTAGCGGTTTCTACGAAAACGGCAATGCCGTGTGGACCGTAGCCCTCAAACGTGACCTGCTTGTAGTCGGAAGTGTCCTTGTCCGTGGCCTTTTTGATGGCCCGTTCGACGTTGTCCTTCGGCATGTTGGCCGCGCGGCAGTTTTGCAAAACGGCCCGCAGCCGGGGGTTCATTTCAGGATCCGCGCTGTTGCCTTCGCGGATGGCGATGATGATGTCCTTGTTCAACCGAGCGAAGGTCTTGGCCATGGCCGCCCACCGCTTGAACTTGCGTTCTTTCCTGAATTCAAATGCTCTTCCCATAACTTCTTCGTTGGCGCGAATATCGTCCCTTTTCTTCGCTCATCCCAAAACCCGGCAGTCGATTGTTCATGTCAGCTTTCTTGGAAGAGAAAATGCGTTAATTTGCCAAGGTCAATCCGTTCAGGGACGTAAACAAATTCATGAAGCACGCACCTCGCACACCTCAACCTCGCGTTCGGCCACACCTTGTTCCATTTGCCGCTCTCGCGCTATTCGCCTTCGGCTGCCACCACACCGTGACGCCCCCGGAAACGGGACCTGACCCGGTGGTTTACGAGTCCCCTTGTGACCCCGACGTGGTGTATTTCGTGCAAGACGTCTTGCCGCTTTTGGTCTCCTCTTGCGCCCAAACAGGTTGCCACAACACGGCCTCTCATGAAGACGGCATCATCCTCGAATCCTACGAAGTGATTTTGGCCCATCAAGACTTGATTGTTCCGGGTGACCCGGGAGAAAGCGAATTGATCGAGGTCCTCTACGAGACCGGCGATGACCTGATGCCTCCTGCCCCCAACGCCCCCTTGACGACCGAACAAATCAACACCTTGTCCCTGTGGATTGAACAAGGAGCGTTGAACTTGAGTTGCAGTGAGTGCGATACCACCTCGGTGACGTTCAGCGGATCCATTTTGCCGCTGCTCAATTCCACCTGCGCAGGTTGCCACAGCGGAAGCTCCCCAAGTGGTGGAGTGAGTTTGACCAACCACGCAGAAGTTGTCGCGGCAATCGGAAGCAACAACCTCATGCCCAGCATTCGTCAAGAAGCGGGAGCTTCGGTCATGCCGCCTGCAGGGAACCCCTTGAACGAATGCCAGGTGCAATTGTTTGAAATTTGGATTGCAGAAGGAATGCCCAACAACTGATGAAAACCTCCCCTCGTTTGACGACCTTGGCCGTTCTTGCATTCGGTGCACTGACCGGTTGCTACTACGATGTGGAAACGGAGTTGTATCCCGGTGGGGATTGCAGTGCCATCACGCCCGGATACACGTCCCACGTGGAGGCCCTGATCGCTGAGCAATGCGCCGGTTGCCATGCGGGGTCGGCTCCAAGCGGTGGGTTGTCCTTGGAGTACTATGGGCAAATCCGAGATGCTGCGCTTTCAGGTGCCATCGAGGACCGCATTTCGCGCAGTGCAGGAGATCCGTTGTTGATGCCACCGAATGGCCCCCTCAACGCCTGTGACATCGAAGCTTTTGTAACCTGGGTAGCGGACGGCGCCCCTGAAAATTGATGATGATGAATACTTTTCGAAACCTGATCGCTGTGGCGATCTTCTTGGGAGCAATGCATACCTCCGCGAGTGCTCAGCAGTTCATGAGCCGCAACGCGGCCATTTCGTTTTTCTCCTCCACTCCAGTAGAGGACATTTCCGCAGAATCCGATCAATGCAGTGCCGTCTTGGATGTGGCGGATTCACGTTTGGCCTTCCAAGTGCCCATCCTCTCTTTCCATTTTGAAAAGGCCCTGATGGAGGAACACTTCAACGAGAATTACATGGAATCCGAGCAATATCCCGCTGCTACATTCCAAGGCACAATCGAAGGGTTGAATCCCGATGGCGCAGAAGGGCAGGTGCAGCAAGTTGTTGCCGACGGCCAGCTGACCATTCATGGAG
>JALQTD010000400.1 GCA_023264155.1 Flavobacteriales bacterium
TGTACAGCCGCACCACTTCGATGCGCTCCCGAGCCTCCTGAAGCACGTCCGCCTTGTCCATGCGGGCATTTGCCCGGTAGATGAGCGTCATGAGTTCCATGGTCTCCCGCTTGAGGGTGTCTCCTACGGAGTATTTGTACTCCTTCGTGAAGTTTTTCACGAATTGAAACACCCCCAACATCAAGTCGTACGTCGCCTTGTACACCGGCAGTTCATCGTATCGTGCCATGACCTCAAGGTGCACATAAAATCCATTTCCTTTCGGATTTCATATTCACATTCCATCAACAGCTGCTCAGCCGGCGGCCCTCCCTCCGGTCGGGCGTTCGGCCGCTCCGCGCCCGAGAACAAATAGTCAAATAGCCAAATAGTCAAATCGTCCACAAGGACCCGCGGTCAATCCCGAACGCAACGCACGGAGAATCCGCTCCGCCGGCCGCTGCTGCCCCGACCGACATTGCCATCACCGGAGTAGAGGTTCCGATCCCATGCGCTGGAGCCGTAGGGCGAGGAACTCCAGAAGTAGGCGTTGCTGCTCACATTGTAGAAGCCTCCATTGTCGTTGCGGCCGCCGCCCGGCAACGCCGAAAAACCAGAAC
>JALQTD010000401.1 GCA_023264155.1 Flavobacteriales bacterium
CTACAATGGTTACTTCTACAATGTGAGCAACCTCGCCTACTTCTGGAGTTCCTCGCCCTACGGCTCCAACGCATGGTATCGGTTACTCCTCTCCGGTAGTGCCAATGTCATTCGGTTCAACGGCAACCAACGCTACGGATTCTTCGTGCGTTGCGTTCGGGATTGACCTCGGGGCAAGATGGACTATTTGACCATTTGACTATTCGGCTATGCGGAGTGATTTTTGCTGACATAAATGAAGTGGGGATTCTGAGGAAGACTCGATATTCGGTGTTTTCTTGAAGCGATTGAAAATGTGCTAGTTGAGAATTCTTGCAATTTCTCAGGGTGAAATGCAGTTTAACTGCATGGTATCTGTACGATGCGGAGAGATTGTGCTTGTCATCATTGACTATTGCTTTCAAAGGAAACTCATTTAATCGTAAGTTCCAACAAACCATTGACTTTGTGCGAGTTGAGAATTCTTGCAATTTCTCAGGGTGAAATGCAGTTTAACTGCATGGTACCTGTACGATGCGCTCCTCTTTGCCAATTGCACGATCCAATCGAAGGTGTTATCTAGTAGCTTGACA
>JALQTD010000402.1 GCA_023264155.1 Flavobacteriales bacterium
GCCCCAGCGGATGGCACGTGCCCACCGATGAGGAATTCACCGAATTGACCACAGGGCTGGGTGGAGAGTCTGTTGCTGGAAACACTATGAAAGCCTCAGCAACGGATTCACCAAGCTGGGACGGCACGAACAGTTCTGGTTTTTCGGCGTTGCCGGGCGGCCGCCGCATCAACCTTGGGAACTTCAACGGTGTGGGCGGCTACGCCTACTTCTGGAGTTCCTCGCCGAGCGGCTCCAACGCGTGGTTTCGGAGGCTCTTCTCCGATAATGGCCAGGTCGATCGGAACTACAGCGACCAGCGTTACGGAGTCTCCGTGCGTTGTTTGAAGAATGCAAATGCCCCTGTGGTATCCACGAATGCCGCAACGTCTGTAACCGATACAACGGCCACGTTGAATGCCTCAGTCGAGGACAATTGGTTGCCGGTCACTTCGACGGGCTTCAAGTGGGGCTACGCTTCTGATTTGAGCGATGGCGTGGAAGTTGCAGGCGATGCGTTGTCAGGTGATTACTCGGCTGACCTCACGGACTTGGTGACGAATGACTCGCTGTACTTCGTTGCTTATGCG
>JALQTD010000403.1 GCA_023264155.1 Flavobacteriales bacterium
AGCCTCCAGCCCTGGCAGGGTGCGCGCGCGGGCACCCGTTGCCAGAACGATGGCTTTTGCGGTCAGCTCTTCGACGCCCTTGTCGGTCTTGACCGAAACCTTACCCTTGGCGGGCAGCGTCGCCGCGCCCATGAAGACGGTCACTTTGTTCTTTTTCATCAGATGGCCGATGCCGCCCGAAAGCTGTTTCGCCACCCCGCGCGAGCGTTGCACGACCGCGTCCAGATCATATCCGATCTTGTCCGCCGANAGGCCGAACTCCTTGGCGCGGTGCATCAGGTGGAACACCTCGGCCGAGCGCAAAAGCGCCTTCGTCGGGATGCAGCCCCAGTTGAGGCAGATGCCCCCCAGATGCTCGCGTTCGACAATCGCGACCTTCAGGCCAAGCTGCGCGCCACGGATTGCAGCAACATAGCCGCCGGGACCGGCACCGATCACAATCATGTCGAAGCTTTGGGCAGCCATTCTACTTCCTCCGTTTGAAAACTAGTTTGCCATTAAACTATTTTTCTGCGTGCATCAATGCCTCAGTTATTTCTAACCGCGAAAGCATATCCACCCTGT
>JALQTD010000404.1 GCA_023264155.1 Flavobacteriales bacterium
GGGGGGAAATTGAAACGCGTCGATCCGAACCCTGCCGGTGGAGCGGTCCCCGACCTGCAGGAAGGCACCCTCGTTTCGCACGAGCGTTTCGGCAAAGGCAAGATCGTGAAGCTCGAAGGCGCCGCACCCAACACGAAAGCCACCGTGTTCTTCCCCGAAGCCGGCACCAAGCAGCTCCTGCTGAAGTTCGCAAAACTCACCATCCTCGACGAATGAACCGGATTGCCCTCATCGGACTCGCCGCTTTTTGGGGCTGCACGAAGCCCTCTACCGATTGCGTGCTGCATTTGGAAGTGCAGGATGCTGGGCACGACGTGAGCGCCCCTCCCCTTGAGGGCGTGGATGCGACGTTTCGCCAGCAGCTGCTTGAAGGGGGCGTGTTGACGAGCGCCTTCACGCGGGTGGCGGAGGGCACGACCGATGCGGCGGGGACGTGCGATTTGGCCTTCGCGAAGCAGAACGCGTTGGCGTACCGGCTGGAGCTGGATGCGGACGGCTATTTTTCGCGCCAAATCCCGTGGAACCCGGACGAATTCCTCCCCGGAGAAACCGTCGAATGCACCG
>JALQTD010000405.1 GCA_023264155.1 Flavobacteriales bacterium
CCAAGAGTGAGGCCGCATTGCAAAGCAAGTGGGCGGCAGAGGAGGCCCGCAATGCATGGTTGCGCCAGCGCGGAGAAAGCCCTTCGCGGATTTCATCGGAGTCGAAGAAAAACGCTGAATTCAAGGCGTTGGCAGCTGCCTTGAAGAAGGCAGAGGCGACTTTGGACAAAGCCCGCCAGGCCCAAGAGATGGCGGGGCGCGACGGCGCTGGCATGACGGTGGGCTCATTGCTCGACCATCCTGCGCTGTTTGCCGCCTATCCTGGCATTGCGGACGTGCGGGTTGAGCTGCGCGATGGCTTGCCTGCGAACAACGCCAGCTACACCTACGAAGGGCGCTCGATTGATTTGTCTGCCCACAGCACTGATGCACAGTTGCTGTCCACCCTGCTGCACGAGATTCAGCACGGCATCCAGCACATCGAGGGCTTTGCGACTGGCGGCAATCCCGAGAGCATGGTGGCAGTTGACCGCACCGGAGACCGCAAGATGCTGGAGGACGGCGCCATCCTCAAGCGCATGGCCCCCAGTTATGGGAGCATGAAGGAGACGGTTGAGACG
>JALQTD010000406.1 GCA_023264155.1 Flavobacteriales bacterium
TCCAAGTTGACTACAACAAATTCGAACACTCCAGTTCGTGAATTTTATTGTTTCGCACCGATCGATCATTTTTCCGTCGAATTCAAAAATGATTTTGCACCGATTCGCCTTAGTCTTGATGATTTGGTCGCAGAAGTTGAATTCGATTCCACTCACACCGTAAATGCAGTCTGCGCAATCGACGGCATCTTCAAATTACAGCCCCCGAAATTGAGCTTAAAGCAAAAAATGGACTTACCCCATTCCTCCGCCAATCCCTACAGTATCTGAGTTGGACGCGTTCACAAGCTGTCCATTCTTCCTGAATGAAATGTACGCACCGGATTTGTCATGAACATGTCAGCAGTTTACCTTAACTTGCATTCAATCACCAACTTAACCAATCCATGTATTTGCATCCATCCGCCGGACATCGGGTGAAGCAGGTTGCTTTGCTGTTGCTCACTGTCCTCCTTTTTTCGCCGGCCGCTTTTTGGGCCCAAATCGAAGTAGCCTACCACGAAGGCCACCACCTCGAACACCACGTCATCCTCTCGGAACCCGTGCTGCAAGGGGACC
>JALQTD010000407.1 GCA_023264155.1 Flavobacteriales bacterium
TACTGAGCGCCCATCTAGGGTCTGGCGAAAGGAAAGTAAAGAAACGTCAAAGATTTTGCGAGATTCGTCCTTAACGCCATTACCGAATGGGCTCGGTGGCGGGGACGGTCTAAGGACTAATCGTCGTCGTCGCTGTGGTCATCATCGTCATCGTCATCGTCATCGTCATCGTCATCGTCATCGTCGTCATCATCGTCGTCGTCATCGTCGTCGTCGTCATCGTCGTCGTCGTCTCGGGGCGAGGGAGACGGTGCCGAAGGGGCCGACGGTTGAGCCGGAGGAGCCGGCTCAACAGAAGGGGCCGGTTCTTCAACGCTCGGAGTGGGTTCGGGAGCGATGGCCGGTTCCTCGGTGACAGGCTCTTCGACCGGCTCAGGGAGATTGGCTGGGTCTTGAGACTGGGTGGGCGCAGGATCGATAGTGTCCGTCTCAGTGACTAAGACTTCGCTCGCCTTCTCAATAGGCGCCGTCTCCGGTGAAGAGAGCAACTCAATATTGGTGACAACCGCGGCTGCCCCCGTGCCCATGACCGCGGCAACGACCACACCAGCG
>JALQTD010000408.1 GCA_023264155.1 Flavobacteriales bacterium
TATAGAAATCATCGTAGGGATTTTGCTGGTCTTTGCCTTAGCATTTCATGTGGCTGAAGTAGGTATTATTGGTCTGGGCGTTATAGTCCTCTTAACTGCATTTAAAGGTATTACAGATGAACATGATATCGGTCCTGCATTTAAAGAGGCACTTCCTTTTACTGCCCTCTTGGTAGTCTTTTTTGCCGTTGTAAGCGTTATCCACGAACAAGATTTATTTATACCTGTTATCAATTTTGTATTTTTGCAGCCAATTGAAAATCAAACTCCAATATTTTATCTAGCGAACGGTATATTATCTGCGATCAGTGATAATGTTTTCGTAGCTACGGTATACATCAGTGAAATCAAAGAAGCTTTAGACAATGGAGTCATAACACGCGAGCATTTCGATAAGTTAGCAATTGCTGTTAACACAGGAACAAATATACCAAGCGTTGCAACCCCTAATGGTCAAGCTGCATTTCTATTTCTTTTAACCTCAGCTGCGGCTCCTTTAATAAATCTCTCATATATGAGAATGGTATATATGGCATTACCCTATACGATTG
>JALQTD010000409.1 GCA_023264155.1 Flavobacteriales bacterium
ATAGCTTTCGCCACCGCCAAAAAGCAGCCGGTTATCCTCGGACAAGCGCCAGTAGTTCACCACGAATTTCGTGTCCGCCACGGCGACATTCTCGCGCAAGACCTCGGTCGCGCGGTCGCCCAAAGGCGCGGTCGCCACGATGAAATTGTTGATCGGCATGACGCGGGCGGCGACGCGCGTATTCAGCCCGCCCAGATAGCCGTTGGCCGCCAGAAGAACATGGTCCGCCTCGACATGGCCCTCAGCCGTTTGCACCTTGGCGGGCTGGCCCGGATGGATGTGATGCACGACCGAGCCTTCGCAGATCGTCGCCCCTGCGGCGTCGGCCGCCAGTGCCAGCCCTTGCGCGAAATTCAGCGGGTGCAGATGCCCCGCGCCACGGTCGATATCGCCGCCTTTGTAGACAGGCGACGGCAGAACCTCGGCCAAATTCTCGCGCGAGAGGGGCGTGACCTGCGGGTAATCGTAATCGCGGGCGAGCTTGTCGGCATAGGCATGCGAATGGCGCACCTCGGCCTCAGTCCGGCAGGCATGCGCAATACCGGGG
>JALQTD010000040.1 GCA_023264155.1 Flavobacteriales bacterium
GCTGACGAATCCGCCTTACGCGCTCGCGTTTTGGGACGAGGACACCTTTGGCGGGGACGACAACATGGGATCGGGCAGCTTGAACGTTGGGGGCCCCGGAGCCGTGACGTTCAATGCCGCACCCACCTATGGCACGGCCACCCTGGCCTTGAACACGGTGCTGCAGCTCACGGACAGCATCGAGGTGAACGTCGCGGCGCCGCCGGTGTTGCCGCCGCCCGTCGCCACCCCCGAAACGGTCTTTGCGCCCGTCGACAGCATGCTGCAGTTCGCCTGGACGTGGGGCGACAGCACTTGGGTGGCGGGCCCGGACAGCACGTTTCTGCCGCCGGCGAACGGCTGGGTGAATTACGCGGCGACAAATGCGAACGGGTGCACGGCGGTTTCGGATTCCGTGCTGTTTTGCGGGTTGACGCCGGCCGTGGGGCTGGTGCTCCTCGAGGAGGCTGGCGAGCCGCAGTCGCTCGTGGCGAACGACGCCTTGGCCGCGTTCCTGTGGACGACACCGGAGGGGGCGCAAGCGGACACGACGGATCTGCCGGTGCTGTTCCCAGCCGTGAGCGGGTGGTATGAGGCGGCGGCGTGGGACGGCTTCGGCTGTGCCGCGGCGCCGGATTCGCTGCTCGTGTGCTGGCCGGTGGACGCTCCGGAAATTGTGCAGGAGGCGGACGGGGATTTGGCCTGCATGCCCGGCTTTTTCAGCTACAGCTGGTTCCAAGACCAAATCCCGCTCGCCGAGTCCACCTCCACCCTGCCCGCCCCCGGTCCCGGCAGCTACACGGTCGAAGTCACCGACCACCCCGACTGCCCGGCCACCTCGAGCGCGGCCTGGATTTACGTCGGCGTGGAAACGCTCGACCGCGAGCCCGCCTTCCGCGTGTTTCCCAACCCCTTCGCGGACGCCCTCACCATCCAACCCGCTCCGCACGCGACCGGTCCCTGGCAAGCCACGCTCTACGACGGCTCCGGCCGCAAAATCACCGACGACGTGGAGCACCTGCCGCAGTTGCCGGCTGGCAATTACGTCTTGATCATCACCGCGCCCGGTCAGGCTGCCGAAACCCACCAGTTGTTGAAAGTGGGGCCGCAATAAGAGTGCTTGCTCGCGCCAAGGAAGCCAAAACAACCGCTCCCAGATGAGTCTAGAGGTGTGTTTTGGCCTGTTCGTCGTACCTTACATTCAAACTGTAGACGAACCTCCCAATGACCAAGCGCCTCCTTGCCTGCCTCATGTTCCTGAACGCCTTCGGGTACATGCAAGCTCAGCTGATTGTCGAGAATGACATGAACCCCGTGGACCTGGTGTCCATGCTCGACCTGCCAAGTGATGTGGTCATCTTCAACGTCACGTTCACCGGGGACGCGAACCAAGTGGGGTTGTTCAACGCCGCGTTGTCCAACATTCCCATTCACCACGGGCTGGTGATGGGGACGGGGAATGTGCAGGGAGTGGTGGGGCCCAATGACAGTCCGAGTTCCACGACGGGGGGCGGAAACGTAGAGGCCGAGGATGCCGACCTCGCGCTGTTGTCCGGTATGGTCACCCGCGACGCGGCGGTTTTCGAATTTGATTTCTTTACCGAGCAAAGCGCTGCGTTCGATCTTGAAATGGTCTTCGGCAGTGAGGAGTACAATGAATACGTGTGCTCGACCGTCAACGATGCCGTCGGTGTTTTCTTGAGCGGACCCGGCATTGAAGGGCCCTACACCAATGGAGCCATCAACCTGGCAACCGTTCCAGGTTCCGCAGCTCCCGTTTCCATCAACACCATCAATTCCGGTGTGCCCGGCACGTGGGGAAATGCGTCCAATTGCGAAGCGCTCGACAGCCTGTGGCAACTGAATGCAGGGTATTTCTACAACAACGACGTCATCCCGTGTCCGGGAGAAACCCAGCTCGACGGCTTCACGGTGCCCTTGACGTTCAGTGTGGAGGTGGATCCCGGGTTCATCTATCATTTGAAAATTGCAATCGCCGATGGGGGGGACACAGCATTTGACAGTGCCCTCTTCCTGGCAGGGGGGGGCTGGGAAGGCTGCACAGACGACCAAGCCGTCAATTATGATCCCTTGGCCACGGTGGATGATGGCACGTGTGTCATCGAGGAAGCGATTTGTCAGGAAAACGGGGCCGTGAACTACGGGAATCCAGGCGCTTGCTGTTTCTCCGAAAGCGAAATGGATGTCCCCGAAATTCAAGGGGCATGGCGCATCGGGGTCGATTATGGAAGCATTCAAGTTGGGCCCACCCCACAGAACGGTGAGTGGTTCACCACCGCAGCCGTCGGGGCACAATTGGATGATCAGTGGACCTTTTTCCCCAATGGCGCCCTGGTCTACAACACGAATGGAGCGGTCATGGATCCCGCCAATGGGTACAACGCGACTGAACTCACGTTTCCACTCCTGGGGTATGCCATCGAGGAGGGGACTGGCGCGTTTGGCCTTGGCCAATTGACCCTGACCAATCCGCAAGGCACCCTGTGCCCTTTCATCGGAACATGGGATTCTGGGCCGACTTATGACATCCTGACGTTGACAGCGGACACCTTGCGTTTGGTCTCACCCATCATGAACATCCCAACCTGCACGCCGTCCGCCGATGGTGGGTACTTCACGGTAACCTTCATTCGGACGGATCCCACGCCCACAAGTGAGGACCTGTGCGTTTGGGGCTGCACAAATCCCGAAGCCCCAAACTTCGAATCGCACGCTGTTTTCGACAACGGCAACTGCCAACAGCTGGGATGTACGTACCCCGGGGCGTCGAATTTTGACGCAGCTGCCACGAACGATGATGGAAGCTGCACCTTCCTGGGGTGCACCGATGCGGCTGCCTGCAACTTCAATCCCTTGGCGAACGTGGAGGACGGATCCTGCATCGATTGCACAGAAGACACCGCCTGCCTGGCAGACCTGGATTCCAATGGCCTTGTGGCCGTTTCGGACTTGCTGATCTTGCTTGGAGCCTTCGGCGAGACATGTACCTTGCCTGCTTCGACTTGGGCTTGTGGTGACCCGTTGACCTACCAGGGACATGCCTACGCCACCGTGGAAATCGCAGGCAATTGCTGGTTCCAAGAAAATCTAAGGGCCCCTTCCTACCGCAACGGCGATCCCGTGCCCGTAGCGCCTGATGACGATGCGTGGTCGGCTTCCTCGTCGGGAGCCACAGCCGTTTATGGCGAAGGGCTGAGCACTTGCTCTGCACAAAGCCCCTACGAGAATGCCTGCGACGCAACCGTCTCGCTTGAACAGCATGGGCGGCTTTACAACGGGTATGCTGTGCTTGATTCCCGCGGGCTATGCCCTTCGGGCTGGTCCGTTCCAAATGGCAGCATTTGGAATGAATTGTTTGATGCATTCGGCGGAGCGGAATCCGCCGGCCTCGCGCTCAAATCAGAGAACGGATGGAATTCCCCTTGGGCCGGAACCAACTCGAGTGGTTTCAGCGGGTTGCCCGGTGGATACCGGCTGTTGAACGGGAGCTTCGTTGATGTTGGCGGAAATGGCGTGTGGTGGAGCACGCAATGGACCAATACGGGAGCCTACAGTGCGTTACTTTGGGGCGGAAACGATGTGACCTGGTCCGATGGGGTCATGGGATTTGGCTTCTCCATCCGTTGCGTTCAAGACGGGGAGTGAGGGGCCATTCCGACCAACCCGAATCGGTGGTGCGCGCCCACCGGATGGGTATCAACGGTTCCATAAATGACCCCGCATGGAAGTCCTCAGCTACTGGGCCCTGTTCGCGTCGTCCTTCCTCTCGGCCACCGTCCTTCCGTTCAGTTCCGAAGCGGTCCTGGCAGCTGCCTTGATGAACGGAGGTGACCCCATCCGGTGCCTCGTCCTTGCTACGCTTGGCAACACCTTGGGCGGGATGACCGGGTACCTGCTCGGGCGTTGGGGGCGGCAAGCACTTTACGCGCCGCGCGCGGGGCTGAGCCGCGGTCGCCAGCAGCGCTGGGTGGCTCGGATTGAGCGCCATGGCGCGGTGGCCGCGATTTGATGTTGGTTGCCCGTTTTTGGTGACTTCATCGCGGTCGCGCTGGGGGCCATGAAGACCAAATGCACTCCCACCTTGCTCTGGATGGCCCTGGGCAAAGGCGCCCGGTACGCCGTCATCATCGGCGCGCTCGCTCGTTGACCCCGCATGACGCTTGAAGCCATTCCCAACAGCAAATCAGCGCGGCAAAGGGACAACAAAAAAGGCAGTTCCACTTCACACGGCTTCAAAAACAAAACAAGGGTCGTTCAACCCTTGTTTTGTAGATGTTTAATGAAAGATTCCGCCCGTCAGTTGTTCATGGGCATTGCATAGAGGTAGTCCTCACCGTAGACGCCTCGTGCAAAATTCGCCAGGGTTAGGTTCCCATCGGCGCCAGACCAGACATCGCAATATTCCCGCCAGATGTACAATCGCTGCGCGGAGGTTCCCGTGTTTTCAACCATGACGACACCTGTCAGAAAACCGTAGGGCGAATGCGATGACAACATCCCCGCCACCATCATGGGGCCTCCCGTCACGTAGGTCGGTGGAGTGTTTGTCGCGCAATCCGTCGAAAGCATCGTTCGAACCCAATATCCGCCTGCATGTAGCGTCCCTGTCGTCATGACCAAACCGACATTGACCGCCCAAGAACCCGGTGGGATATCAATGTATGACCCTGTGCAATAGGACGCAGAATTAATCGGTTGGATCGGTGCTGATGGATTCATCACCCCAAACACGGGTGATTTAGCAGCCCCCAACTCCTTCCACCTCGCATTGCCATTCGCATCCGAACTCAGGACGTAATCGGTCCCTTGGGTTCCGTTCTGGAGGCGGAATGCCGTGGTCCGCGCACTGTCCACGTTCAAGTCAGCGAACGTGACATCGTTGGTGGTTCCGACCGCTTGGCCTATTGAAATCACGTTGCTCGTGACGTCCACACCGGTGCCGGCCGTGTAGGGAGAAGTGGCCGTTTGCCACGTCGCGTTTCCAGCGAGGTCCGACGTCAACACCTTACCTGCTGCCTGGTTCCCATCTTGAATGCGCAGCCCGCCAGAAAGGGAAAGCCCCGCACTGACCAAACTATCCGCCACCAGGGTCGCACTAAAATTAGCGCCACTCGCAACGAGTAAGCTGTCCGAGAAAGTCGCCTTTCCCGATACTTCCAACGACCCCGAAGCAGAAACCGAGTCTGCAGCAAGCTCGTCAAACGTCACATCATCCGTTGTAGCAACTGGTTGGCCGATGGCGATGGTACCGCTCGTCAACGAAACCCCCGTGCCCGCCGTGAACGCACCTTGGGCACGGCTGTTAGTGAAGTACAAATTCGATGATCCCTCCGGCAACTCGTCGGTGTCATCCATGGCCGGGATGTCCACCCCGTTGATCGTCAAGGACGTCACGCTCAACCCGCCCGCCATGTTCACATTTCCCGCAAAGGAAGCGGAGTCACCGAACAGAGCCGGTGCCGCAAAGTGTGCCGTGTCGTTGAACGTTGACTCCCCGTTCACGGTCAAATCACCACCTAGGTTCAAATGCCCGTCCACTTGCAAATCCTGACGCAAATGCGCATTCCCCGCGACGCTCAAGCTGTCTTGCAAGACCGCAACCCCCTCCACAACCAATGAATCTCCGAAAGTTGCCACGCCCGACACGTCCACCGTGGAACCGAACGTAGCTGCTCCCGCCACATTGAACAATGCCGCTAAATCCACATTGCCCACAACATGCAACGAATCGCCCATCGTCGTGATGCCCGACACAAACAGCCGCTCACCGATGCTCACCGATTTCACGACACGCAACGAGTCAGCAAACTCAACCACGCCTTGGACTTTGAGTGAATCCGACAACGTGGCCACACCGCCAAGCGACAAACGGCCCACGATTTGGGCGTCCTTGTTCAACACCAAGCTATCCGCGGTGAGTGTCGCAGAAGACGTCACTTGACCCAAACCCGTGAGATCGTAGCCAAAAAAGGAAACGTCCATGCCCGGAGAAGTGCCCTGGTCGAGTAGATCGGCCCAAGTCAACGAACCCAAGGCCGACGAAGAAGCGGCGCTTTGGGCGAACAAGCTGTCCAAATTCGCTTGCAGTCCATCCAAGTCAATCTCCAAGTACACCTTGTCTCCTATGACGTTCGATCGGACCGCAGTTTGTTGCGCTTGAGCCAGCTGGACCAGCGCAGCCATGCAAAAAAACAGGATGCACCACTGAGGGGCAAAACGAGAGTAATTCATCATGAGATGTTTTGAGGGTTCGTCACGTCATCGCCTCCACCTTTCCGCCGCTGACTAAAAAGCTCCAGCGGCGTAGAGAAAAACAAACAAGTCATTCAATTTTGACGACTAAGCTAGTTTTCTAGCAGTTGAAGGCGTTATTTCCACACAAAGATGCATTCGATCGGCACCAGAACCTAACTGCAACACCGTAGGAAAATATGTGAATTAAGATTTTGTGATGATATCTAAGGATATGCCATGAGGTTCCTAGCGATTGCTCACAATGCACTTCACAAAATGGTCATTAGTTTTATGCCATGCGCCCCGTTCATGCCTTGAGCTTGATTTTAATCTTCAGCTCCAATCTTCGTGCCCAATCGCCACCAATTCAGGATTTGAACAGGTTGATGCTCGATCAATTGATTGCGGCAGAAGACAACCCTGCGAAACTGAAAGGCGCCTTCGAAAAGTACCGTGCAGGCGACGGCTGCGATTCCGTGCGCATGGCCGGCTTCCTCTGGCTTGTTCTTGCTCAACGAAACCCCGACTGGGAGGAGCCCTTTCCACTTTTGAATACCCCGTGTCCCGCTGAGAACAACGTGCTGCACTATGAAATGGCAGCGTATGCTTTCAGCACAGGGGACTTGGACGCCATGCGCGCAAGCGCGCAGGCAGCCTTGCAAACTGCGCCATCCCCCTTCCGCACCTACCTCGCCTGGAACCTGCTGGGCACATACTACCAACAGAGGCAACAGCTCGACTCAGCCTACCATGCCTTCGAATCGGGCTATGCTGCCGGAAAAGACATCCTGCTCGAGCACCCCGACCCGGCAGGACTCAACAACCTATCCAATGCAGCCCTGATGACACAGCAATGGGAACACGCTGCCGAATGGGCCAAACTGGCGGAGGAAACGTATTACAACGCCTTGAAAAACGGTGCGGATAAGTTCGTCTGGGGCGATGATTTTCACGACCAGGTCCTGAGCAACCGCCTGTTTGCGGAAATGAATTTGCTCGATTCGGCTGCTGCTGCAGCCACCTTTGATCGCATGCGCTTGCACCTTGGAACCGACGGGAACGCCATCATGATTGCCGCCACCGCGACCGCCTACCTCCTTTGGTCCGGACGGCGCACAGCATTCGAGGACATGCAGGAAGTGTTTCAAGCCAGTTTCGCATCCGATAGCGCCCTTTCTACTGAAATTTTGGGCGTGCATGCGCTGTTGTTTGAACCCTGGAAATCCCAGTGGCAACGCCATGCGAACATGCCGGATTCAGCGCTCTGGGACTATGTCAGCGCCTGCCCGGTGGCCTACCGTGATGCCGCTTTTCCGCGCAGCACGGAACCCCAAACAACGCAATCCGAGATCTCCCGTTGGGGACAGGCCAGGGTACAATGGGGAGCGGCCGGCCTTTGGGGAGCGGCGCTCGTGCTTGGCCTCATGCGGTGGCGGCGTTCAAGGCAACTGCATGCCACCGACACCGGCGAATTGGTCCGCCTTGTAAATCGGGGATTGGCCGAAGGCATCCACGGCCCCACACGTCGCGCGTTTCGAACACTCGCTGAACGTTATCCCCGTTTCCAAACCGGCAACGAATCGTCCGCGCTCAGCAGCCTCACTGAGCGCGAACGCGAAATCCTCAACGATTGGATGGCCCAGGTACGGCCCAAAGAAACCGCCGAGCACATCGGCATCTCAGCCGCTGCCGTGTACAACCTGCGCTCACAAATCCGCCGCAAACTGCGCGTACCCGAAGGAGAAGATGCTCCTTCCTGGTTGAAGCGCACGGACCCCTCGAATCATTGAGTCGGAATGACCAAGTACCTCCTACTTATTGCCGGGCTGCACACAGCGTTGATCGGACTTGCGCAAGGAGATTCCTTGATGCTTCGAGCAGCCCTCGCCGGGGACTTCAGCGCGTGGCTAACCGCCCAGAAATCTCCTGGAATTAGCGCCGTATGGGAACCGTTTGCAACATCGACCCCGCCGGGTTGGGCATCCCATGGCGACTCTGCCATGTGGCTGTTCGCCCAATGGGCAGCGCCCACCATCCAATACTCCGAAACCCTCATATCACCGGATAGCGTGGCCATTGCTCCGCCGCGCAGTCAGCAGAACACCTATGGTTGGTGGATTGCATTCGCCACCGGATGCTGCGCCCTGTTCTGGCAAGGCTGGCTCACACGGCGAAGGAACTCAGGTCAGATCCCGGTCGACTTGATGCCCTTGCACCTTTACCTCTCAGGAGATGCGCATTTGGAAGTAGAGGCGTTGAACATTTGGCAGGAATGGAGCGATTCCATGACGTTGGATGCCCAATTTGCTGCAGCACTTGCGCCATTTGGCCTGACCAAAACCGAGGTCGACGTGGCCTCGAAAATTTTCACCAACCTCAGCGTTCAGGAAATCGCACGCGACCTCAATTGCACCACAGCCTATGTCTACAATGTGCGCTCTAGCCTGCGCAAGAAGCTCAATTCAGACGAAGAACTGCCACTCGAAAGGCAACTGAAAAAGCTCATGGAGTAACCTCTTCTGCAGCGCCCTTGACCTTCCCCTGTGTACGGCCCGAATCGGGCAACCTTCGCCAGAATGCGCTAAAATTGCCCCATGAACTACCGCACCTACCTCGAAGGCGGCCCCGAAGTTTCTGAACTGGGATTCGGTGCTTGGCAACTGGGAGTTGAATCCGGGTGGAAGGCCGTTTCGGAAGCGGAAGCCGACCGGATGATCCGGACCGCACTCGACCACGGCATCAACTTCTTCGACACGGCACCCACCTACGGCAACGGCACCAGCGAGGCGCGGTTGGGCAAGGTGCTGGGCGGGCTGGACCGATCGCGCATCGTCATTAATACGAAGTTCGGCCGGCTCGACACCGGCGAAGTCGATTTCAGCGCGGGTCGGATTCGCGAATCAGTAGAGCGGAGCCTGAAGCGCTTGCAGGTGGAGTATTTGGACTCGGTCATCATCCACAGCCCCCCTTCCGAACTGCTCGATGGCAACCAAAACGACCACTACGGCATCCTCGACCGGCTCATTGAAGAAGGCAAAATCCGGGCGTACGGTGCCTCCGTGGATTTGGCCTCCGAAATCACGACCCTGCTCACCACCTCGAACGCCCGGGTCTTCCAAGCCTTCTTCAACATCCTCCACCAAGATTGCAAGGGGGCCTTCGAAGCCGTGGAGAATCGCGGCGCCACGGTGATTGCCAAAATCCCCTTCGATTCCGGCTGGCTGACCGGCAAATACAGCAGCACCAGCACCTTCGAAGGCGTGCGTGCCCGCTGGTCCGCGGAGGACATCCGCGTGCGTGCCCGGCTCGTGGACCGCATCAAGGAAATCGTGGGCGACCACCCATCGCTCACGGCGGCGGCCTTGTCCTTTTGCACGTCGTTCGATGCCGTGAGCACCGTCATTCCGGGAGCGGTTTCCACGGAGCAGCTGCTGGCCAACCTTGAGGCGATGCAATACCCGTTGAATGCGGGGGTACGCGTGGAATTGGAATCCTTCTATGAAAAAGAGGTCCGGGCGATGAAATTGCCTTGGTGAATGACCCCTCACCCCTTCTGACTTTCAGAGGGCACAGGCAGCGCCTAAACTCGAACCTGGATCGACCAGCAACTTCCATGATGTGCCGTTCGGAGGCAACGTCTTAGTAACATCCCGAGGAGCACCCCTCAATTTCCCCTGAACCTCAATCCAACGGGGCGTTCAAGCTCGATTCCCGCATTTCTAATTGGTCCAAACACGTTTCCAATCCCAACCCTTCGGAATGCACGCATTTACAAAATTCCACAGCTGACGCTTCGAGAGGGGTTCCCTGATACTGAAGGACGCAGTCTTGCAGCGAATTCCTAGGCATAATATCACACCCTTTCTGCGCCAAAAGGAGCACGCACAATGCACTCGCAGCTACACCCATGAAAAACCCCGTGGGGAAACTTGAATCTAAGGATTCCTTCCTACCCATCCGTGTGACAGCAGTTGGAGCGTTGAGGGAAATGAGGGGTTTAAACTTTGGCAGATTCCAAACCAACAGGTACACATTCGCGAGCACCATCAGCGGCGTCGTTACAATGGACCCTTCAAACCTCACGGAAATTGAAAGCACGCATATATTGAGGATGATTGGGAAATAAAGGACCGCTCCCATCGCAACTGTACGCGGAATCAGAATTAAAATGGCGGCAACCACTTGAGACCACCCGATGAACCGGTAATACAAACCGGTTTCAAGCAAGGCGGTGAGGTAGGCTCCCATCGGGTGGATTTCACTCAAGCCGCTCGCAAATCGATCCCCTACAATTTTGACCAGCCCCGCAACAAGGAACGCATACCCAAGGAGCACCCTGCAGCACAAGTAGAAATACCTATGCCACCTGTTCGCATGGATCTGTGAGATGAATCGGTCAATCGTGTTCATGGCAGACCGTCAAATTACAACAAGGCCCCAAGCGCCTCATTGCCTGTCTGCTTTAAAAGCCATAACGGCTTCGAAAAAACAAAACAAGGACGGTTCAACCCTTGTCTGTCAGAACGTTGTAGCCCCGCCGAGAATCGAACTCGGATCTAAAGTTTAGGAAACTTCTATTCTATCCATTGAACTACGGGGCCCTGGGCAGTCCGTCGTGGCAAACGAACTGCGCGGCGCAAAATTAAGCGTTCCCCTTCGGAATTTCGTTCACTTTGTACAGCAGGTGCCGGCGATCCTGCACATCCCGTTCCCGCGTGATGAAGGGCACCCCGTGCCTCCGCTCGAAGGCCGCGTTCATCCGCCGAATCGCCCGAGCGCGCCGGCTGCGCGAGGAATCATCACTCACTCCTTCACCGATTCCCAGCAGCGCATTCATCTCCTGGGCGTTCATCAGCCGCTTTTTTTGGGCCAAAAGCTGCACCACCAAATCCCAGTCCGCCTCGTCCTCCTCATCCGATACCGCACGCACCACAGGAGCCTGAACCGCAACCTTCGACACCGCCGGCACCGCCTCAGGCGCCGACTGGTCCTTCATGCGCAAACCCAACCACCCCAACCCACCCAACACCAACCCACCCAATATCCACCACCAGCTACCCAAGAACCCCGCTTCCTCCTCTTGACCCAAAAAGGCCTGCCCCTTTCCTGCGTCAAACCACGCTTTCAAATCCATTTGCTCGTGGGTCCAATTGCCCTTCCTTGAACGCGAAAACCAAAACAGTTCTGTGTCGCGCCCTCCGTATGCTTCAAATTTGGGCATCCGAGAAATCGTGTAGCTCTCCAACTCCACAAACTTGCCGGACTGGGGATGGTAAATGCCCCCCGTACCCACGCCATAAATCGCCACGTACCCCCCGGTGGAATACGCCCGAAAATCACCCAACCGCCTCAGCAGACCCCCATTGATCGCTCCCACCTTTCGCCACTCCATGGCCAACAAATCCAACTCCCAAACCGTCGATTCCACCGCCTCATCTTCTCCCAATTGTTGCGACAGACTGCCCAACACCATCCACGTGCTCCCATCGCGTTCTACCACGCGCCGGGAAGTCACCGCAGGCGGCTCATCCCCCACCACCTTCACCAAGTCCCAACCCATCAGCACATTGAACACGAACAAATTCGCATGTTCCCGGTAAATGCCAGTGCCCCCGAGCGTGTACAACTTGCCTTGGCGCATCGCCGCATAAGCCCGCTGGTTCACCCCCACCGTTTGTTCCATGGAACGTGACCGCGAACCGGTGTTCCAACTCACGGCATCATGCCTCCCGTCCACCCAAAAGACCGTATCCAAACCAAAAAACCAATGCGCCCGGTCCCCACTTGCATCGCCCAATCGCACCCAATTCAACCGCAGCTCCTCTAACACCGGCAACAAGGTTGTGTCACGCAACTCCCGAATGATCCGGTCTGCATCCCGCTCCACCCCCGTATCCCCCGTATCCTGCGCGGAAACCAAGCTGCATGCCAGCAACATCCATCCCAAACCGATGGCGCCAATGCTTCTCAAAAATTTACGTGAAAATGCGTGTAATGCGCTCAATTTGACAGAAAGTAAACGGAGTAATTGTGTGTCCTCAAAGATATCATAATCCTTCCTTCCACACAATTGCCACGCATCCTTCCAACATCACAACGCATCATCTTTTCTGCACACTTAGCAAATAGTCCATTCCGAAAAAGAGAAAACCCCAGCCGCAGCTGAGGTTTCAACTTCATCGTGCGCCCAGCAGGACTTGAACCTGCGACCAATGGATTATGAGTCCACTGCTCTAACCAACTGAGCTATAGGCGCAATCAACAGAGGCCCCAAAAATAGCGCACCAACCGCTCTTCTCGACGCCCCGCAGTTGACGTAGATTGCAGACCATGAAGCAGCGAGTGCTTGAGCCAGCGGTTTGGGGAATGGCTTCGGTTTGGGGAGTGGCCGAAGCCGGGTTAGGCGGCGTCATGCACGGCCTGAAGCTGCCCTTCACCGGACTCACGGTGGGCGGGGTGGCGGCGACCGTCCTCATCGTCCTTGCCGCTTTCCAACGGGGCCTTTATCACCGTGATCGCACCCCAACACGCTCCACCCAACTCCTCCTGCAAGTCACCGCCACCGTGCTGCTCATCAAAGCCTTCGCCAGCCCACACAGCCCCATCACAGCCTATGTCGCCGTCAGCTTCCAAGGACTCCTCGCGGCCGCCTTGTTCCGCATCATTCCGTCCTTTCGATTGGCCGCGCTCCTGTTCGCGGTGCTGGCCATGACGGAGTCTGCCACCCAGAAGCTCCTGATGATGTGGCTCGTCTACGGACATGCCTTCTTCGATGCGCTCGATGCCTTGACCGGCTATGCTTCAGGCCAAATCTCCGCCCTCCACCTCCCCTTCCCCATCTCCTCCTCCACCGTCCTAGCCCTGTTCCTCGTAATCTATGCGGGCTGGGGGGCCATCCTCGGATGGACGGTCGGCCGCTGGCCCAATCGCGCTCACCGCCTCGCCCCCGAATTGCTCGCCAACTGGCAAGAAGCTGCAGCCGACCCAGCAGCCTCCACCCCCCGGAAGCGCCGCCCCCGCTACCTCGCCCTGGCCGCCATCTTGGCCGTCCTCGCAGCGGCGGGCGCAACTTGGAACGAACTCGGCTGGCTGCTCGTGCGCACCATCGCCATCACCGCAGTCCTGTTCGGCGTCGTCGGGCCTTGGACACGCCGCTTCATCGAACGACGGGCAAGCACAGGACGCCGGAACCAAGCCCTGCACCTCATCGCCTCGTTCGATCAGCAGCGCCGCCGGTTCACCTGGGCCTTTCGTTCGGCCCGACCCCACGTCCACCGCTGGCAGCTCCCCCTCGCCGGCCTCGAGCGCTGGGTGCTGCTCAACCTCGTCGCCCCACCGGAACATCCCGAACCCGCCCAGCATGCCGATTGAGTTCCTGTCCTTCCCCGTCCAGTCCGGCAAAACAACTTGGCTCGCAGAAACCTTTTCGGGGCGATCGGACACCTTCGGCTTCCTGACGCCGGGCGGGCCGGAAGACCGGCGTTTGCACGCCCTGCCGACCGGGGAGGAGCGCCCGTATGCCGCAGCGGAGGGGGTGGAGGCCATTGAAATCGGGCGGTTCCGGCTGGACGTGGCGGCGTTTGAATGGGGTTTGGCCCATGTGCGGAAAGCGATCGCTAACCCGGCGTGCAAGCGGCTCATCATCGACGAAATCGGCCTGCTCGAAGTGCGGCAAAACCGCGGTTTCGCGCCCGGCATCGACGCCATCATCGACGCCGTGCGCCACCGCAATGACCTGACGACTTACCTCGTCGTGCGCGACTTCCTGCTCCCCGAAGCCCGCAAACGGTGGCAACTTCACGGCGCCACCGTCAACGATCCGCGCCTGTTCCCCGCAAGGCCGGCCTGCACGGGACTCGTGCTCGCCGGGGGCCAAAGCCGGCGCATGGGGACCGACAAGGCCTTCATCGAACGCGATGGCACGCCGGCCTATGCGCGGGCGGCCACGCTGCTCGCCCCGCATTGCGAGCGCGTCCTCGTCAACGGGCCGGCCGCTTACCCGCCCTACGCGTCCCTCCCGGACGCCAGCGACCTCCAAGGACACGGACCGATGAGCGGGGTCCGCACCGCGGCACGCATCGGCGGCGGGCTGCTCGTCCTCGGCGTGGATTATCCGCAACTGGCGGCGGCGGCGATCGAACGGCTCATGGCGGCCGCCCTGCTCACCGGGCGCAGTGTTTGCTTCCGGCAAGCAGGCCGTTCGGAAGCCGACGCCTTGGAACCGCTCGTCGCCTATTACGCGCCGCATGACCTGGTGGCGCTGGCAGCATGGCCCGGAGCCTCGCTGCGGCGCTTTCTCGCAGAACGCGACCCCGTGGTCCTTCCCCACGACCACCGTTTGGGCCTAGTCAGCGTCGATTTGCCGTAAATTCGAGGACATGGAATCCTCCTTCACGACGCCGGTGGTGCGCTGCTTTGCCGAGGGCAACCGGTTGGTTGTCAGCGATGCCGTGGCCGTGGAAGAGCCGTTGGAGATCCGCGTGGTGCACCGTGGGGAGCGCCGAACGGTGGCGGTGACGATGCGCACGCCGGGGGCGGATGCGGATTTGGCCTGCGGCTTCCTCTTTACGGAAGGAGCGGTGTCCGAACCTGCTGATATTGAAGGTGTTGAATCCATGGAGTCCGCCATTGACATCCACCTTTCACACGCCCTGCAGCCGGATTGGGGCCAAATGGACCGGCACATGTTCATGAGCTCATCCTGCGGCGTGTGTGGAAAAACGGCCCTCGCCGCCGTGCGCGCTCACTGCCCCGCCCAAGCCCCTGACTTCCCCGTCGACCCCGCCGTCCTCCGCGCCTTGCCCGAGCGCCTGCGCGCAGCCCAACGCACCTTTCACGCCACCGGCGGCATCCACGCGGCCGGCTGGTTCACCCCCGATGGCACCCTCATCGACCACGCCGAAGACGTCGGCCGCCACAACGCCCTCGACAAGCTCATCGGCCGGAGGTTCCAGGCGGGCGGGGTGCCCTTTGGCGAAGGCATCCTCCTGCTCAGCGGCCGCGCCAGCTTCGAACTCATTCAAAAAGCCCGGCTCGCCGGCATCGGAGCGGTGGCCGCCGTAGGCGCCCCTTCCAGCCTCGCGGTCGAACTCGCCGCCGACGGCGACCTGCTGCTCGTGGGCTTCCTCCGCCCCGAGCGTTTCAACGTTTATTCCGGCGCCCACCGCGTCACACCCGCATTCGCATGAAAATCCGCATCAAAGGCGCCTCGGTGCGCCTCCGCCTCACCCAAACCGACGTGCGCACCTTCGCCGAAACCGGCCAGTGCCTCGAAACCACGCCCCTGCTCGGCGGCACCTTCAGCTACAGCCTCGACCGGGGCACGGATTACGCCGCCCAGCTGAACCACGCCCACATCGCGGTGGAAATCCCTGCGGATGAGGCCGCGGCGTGGACATCTACCGATCAGGTCGGCCTCCAGCACACCCTCGAGCTCCCCGACGGCACCGAAGTCAAGCTCCTCATCGAGAAGGACTTCGCCTGCCTCGCGCCCGACCGCGACGAGGACGAGAGCGACATGTTTCCCAATCCCAATCCGCACTGTTGATGGCCGCCGACCGCAAACACCCGAATCCCGAGCCGCCCGAGGAGCTGCTCAACCTGAAGCGCAGTGCGCCTGCCGATGCGGCCGCCGGAGCGGAGGGCGTCGCCGTGGCCGTTCAGCACGTGTTCTCGGAAATGCCCGTGGCGCGCGGCGTCAAATCCTTGTTTTCGCTGAACCAGCACGGCGGCGTGGACTGCCCGGGATGCGCTTGGCCCGACCCGGACGACGAGCGGTCGCGGCTGGGCGAGTACTGCGAAAACGGGGCGAAGGCCATCGCCGAAGAGGCCACGAGCAAGCGGCTCACCCCGGCCTTTTTTGCCGAACACAGCGTGGTGGAACTGGCGGAGTTGAACGATTATGAAATCGGCAAGAAGGGCCGCATCGCCCAGCCAATGGTGCTCGAAAAGGGTGCCACGCATTACACGCCCATCAGCTGGGACGACGCCTTCGCCCGGATCGCCCGGGAGCTGAACGCCTGCCCCTCGCCCAACGAGGCCCTGTTCTACACGAGCGGCCGAACGAGCAACGAGGCCGCGTTTTTGTACCAGCTCTTCGCACGCGCTTACGGAACGAACAACCTGCCGGATTGCAGCAACATGTGCCACGAGTCGAGCGGGGTGGCGCTGGGCGAGTCGTTGGGCATCGGCAAGGGCAGCGTGAAGTTGGAGGATTTTTACGAGGCGGAGGCGATTTTGATTTTGGGCCAAAACCCCGGCACGAACCACCCGCGGATGCTGTCCGCCCTCCAAAAAGCCAAGGAAAACGGCGCGGTCATCATCAGCGTCAATCCGCTCGTCGAAGCCGGCCTCGTGGCCTTCAAAAATCCGCAGCAAGTGCGGGGCGCCATCGGCCGCAAAGCCAAGCTGACCGACCTCTACCTGCAAGTGCGCATCAACGGCGACCTCGCCCTGATGCAAGCCCTGTCGAAGCTGCTCCTCGAGTCCCCGGACGCCGTGCTC
>JALQTD010000410.1 GCA_023264155.1 Flavobacteriales bacterium
GAAATCGCTGAAATAGGTCTGCATGAACCGCTCGTGGTCGCCGTAAACCGTGCGCATCTGGCCCGGCCAGCTTTCCTTGATCGCCAGCACGCCCTCGGCGGCGGTGTCGGTCAGTTCCTGCCCCGTCGTGCTGTCCAGCAGCACCGGCTGCACCCCAAAGAACGGCCGCGTGGCCGATCCCGGTTTCAGCGGCGTCGCCCCCGGCAGCGGCGTCAGCATATGGCCGCCGGTTTCCGTCTGCCACCAGGTGTCCACGATCGGGCATTTGCCCTTGCCCACCACCTCGTTATACCAGTTCCAGGCTTCGGGGTTGATCGGCTCGCCCACGGACCCCAGAAGTTTCAGGCTGCTCAGGTCGTATTTTTCAACGAATTCCGTGCCTTGCCCCATCAGTGCGCGGATCGCGGTGGGCGCGGTGTAGAATTGATTGACCTTGTGCTTTTCGCACACGGCCCAGAACCGCCCCGCATCCGGGTAGGTCGGCACGCCCTCGAACATCAGCGTGGTGCCGCCATTGGCCAGCGGGCCATACACGATATAGCTGT
>JALQTD010000411.1 GCA_023264155.1 Flavobacteriales bacterium
TGGAGCTCGTGCGCGCGATCCTTCGCGCTGCCGGGCCGGATGCGGTGTTGCGGGTCGATGCGAACGGCGCGTTCAGCCGGCCAGAAACGGGATGGACGCCGCTCTCGAAATGCGAGGCCCTTGCCGAGTTTGGGCTGCACAGCATCGAACAGCCATTAAAGGCCGGAAACTGGAAGGAACTCGCGGCCCTGGTGGCGGCCAGCCCGTTGCCCATTGCCCTCGACGAGGAGCTGATCGGCTTGTCGACGACGGAATTGCGGCGCGGGATGTTGGGGCTGGTGAAGCCGGCCTACGTGGTGCTCAAGCCGAGCCTTGTGGGCGGGTTGAAGGAGGCGAATCACTGGATCGATTTGGCCGCGGAGGTGGGAGCGGGCTGGTGGGCGACATCGGCGCTGGAGTCGAACGTGGGGCTGAATGCCATCGCACAATGGACGGCTGATGCGGTGTTGGAGGAACCGGAAGTCCTGCCCCAAGGGTTGGGAACGGGTGGGTTGTTCACGAATAATGTGGAGGCGCCGTTGGGGGTGGAAAGGGGGATGTTGC
>JALQTD010000412.1:0-265 GCA_023264155.1 Flavobacteriales bacterium
GCATCCGTAGCACGAAGTGAAATCGAAGCACCCGGAATGGTAAATGGCCCCGGGATCATAATCGCAAGCCGCCGGGTTCGTGCATCCCACACAGCTCACAAACTCGCAGCTGCCATCATCGATGCTCGCTGTCGCGTCGTAGTTGCAGGCAAAGGCATTCGTGCACCCTGACATGGATTCCAATTCGTCACAAATGCCATCGCCCTCCGCATCGTTCAAGCATGTCCCGCTGCAATCGTAATACGAATCCGCGTACGTGCAGCTC
>JALQTD010000412.1:275-543 GCA_023264155.1 Flavobacteriales bacterium
CTGGCATCCGACGACCTCAAACTCGTCGCACACGAGGTCGCCATCGGTGTCGGTCAAGCAATCCCCGTTGCAGTCGTATCCGGCATCCGCATACGTGCAGGTTCCAGCGTCGGTAGCCGCCGCATCGTAGTTGCAGGCCGTGTTGTCTTGGCATCCAACAACTTCAAACTCGTCACAGACGAGATCGCCATCCGCATCGTTCAAGCAGTCCCCATTGCAGTCGTATCCAGCGTCCGCATACGTGCAGGTTCCGGCGTCGGTAGCAGCT
>JALQTD010000413.1 GCA_023264155.1 Flavobacteriales bacterium
TAACCGAGGAAGTCGGGGAGCTGGCCCGGCTATTTGCACGGCGGTTTGGCGACCAGAGCGCGAAGCCCAGCGACTCGGGACGGGAGATCGCGGACGAACTTGCCGACATCCTTTGGGTCGTTTGCGCCTTAGCGAACCAAACCGGCGTGGACCTCACCGACGCGCTCGCAGCCAACATCGAAAAGAAGACCCGTCGGGACGGCGACCGCCACATCAACAATCCCAAACTGCAATGAGGAAGAGGGCACTTCGCTCAGGTTCATTGGACCCCGAAAAGGCCCAGACCCATTCGCCAGCACCGTTCTCCGGTGGGCTTCAACCAACACCGAGCGCTCTGTCTGTTCACTGACCAAACAACCCCACTCGGGCGCGAGGATACTCCTGGGATTCACATTGCGCCACGCAAAACCTCGCCACGTCTGCCCGGCTGATGGCGCGAGTCGGCATCCCCCGGTAGAATTTTGTTTCAACTCTGTAGTGGCCCGCAGCAGGCGCGTCGAGCAATTGACCAGGGCGCACGAGGGTCCAGGCCAAATC
>JALQTD010000414.1 GCA_023264155.1 Flavobacteriales bacterium
TCACCAACGACCGCGAGCGTCGCAACCTGCTGCTCTTACTCACACCCCACGTGATCGAGGGCCCCGATGACTTCCGCGCCATCTTTAAGCGCAAGCTCGAGGAGCACCGTGAGTTTGTGGCGCGCTTCCAAAAAGACGGCAGCGAGCTCAAGCTCGGGCTCGACTATGGCAAGAAGCACGGCCTACTTGAGGCGATCCACCAAGCGATCCGCGCCGCTGAGCAAGAGCGCGAGCTGCTCGATGAGCTCAAGCGCCAAGAGCGCCGCCCTCCCCTCCCTCAAGAGCTCGACGGCATTGAGGTGCCTATCCCCCCTGAGTTGATGCCCCTCCCTGAGGCGAAGAAGACATCTGCTGAGCCCACCACACAGCCAAGCGCTACGCCTGAACAAGCGCCTGTGCCCGAGCCTGCACCCGAGCTCGACCCCATTGAGCTGACCGATCCCCCCGCAGAGGAGGCGCCTGTCTTGAAGGGGGCACCCCCTGAGCTTGAGGAGCCTATCGTTGACGAGGGTGAGGAGCCCGCTCAAGAGGAG
>JALQTD010000415.1 GCA_023264155.1 Flavobacteriales bacterium
CCCAGTATTATTGAACCGTGCGCCAACTCTTCATAGATTAGGTATTCAGGCATTTGAACCTGTGTTGATTGAAGGTAAGGCAATTCAGCTTCATCCTTTGGTTTGTGCAGCTTTCAACGCTGACTTTGACGGTGACCAAATGGCTGTTCACGTTCCTTTGTCTCTAGAAGCCCAAATGGAAGCAAGAACATTAATGCTTGCCTCGAATAACGTTTTATCACCAGCCAATGGTGAACCAATTATCGTGCCATCGCAAGATATTGTTCTGGGACTTTATTACATGTCTCGAGAAAAAATTGCCGCTAAGGGTGAAGGTAAAATATTTAGTGATGTTGCTGAGGTTCAGCGAGCATATGACAATGGAGTGGTTGATCTTCACGCCAAAGTTACAGTGAGAATTAGAGAATTCGAGCTAAATTTTGATGGTAGCAAGACTCCAAAAACTAATCGTTATGAAACCACAGTTGGTCGAGCGATTCTAAGTGAAATTCTGCCAGCAGGCTTACCTTTTGAGCTCATAAATAAAGCTTTG
>JALQTD010000416.1 GCA_023264155.1 Flavobacteriales bacterium
GGGCGGCGAAGATCCCAAGCGTTACCGCAACGAGCTCAAGGGCATCCCCATCAACAGCGGTGAAAGCTTGGCCTCGATCTTGGGTGACGACCGCATCGTCTCCAACGTGCCGCTGCAAGCCGGTGACAGCCTGCGCTCGCGCATCAAACAAGTGGCCTCGGGCCGCTTCGGGGTGACGGCTGAGTATCTCTCCAGCGCAGATCAGATCCAGATCAAGATGGCCCAAGGCGCCAAGCCGGGTGAGGGCGGTCAGCTGCCTGGTGGCAAGGTGAGCGAGTACATCGGTCAGCTGCGTTACTCGGTGCCCGGCGTGGGCCTGATTTCGCCGCCGCCGCACCACGACATCTACTCGATCGAGGACTTGGCGCAGCTCATCCACGACTTGAAGAACGTCAACCCGCGCGCCGACATCAGCGTCAAGCTGGTCGCTGAAATCGGCGTGGGCACCATCGCTGCAGGCGTGACCAAGGCCAAAGCCGACCACATCGTGATCGCGGGCCACGACGGTGGCACCGGCGCATCGCCCTTGGGT
>JALQTD010000417.1:0-254 GCA_023264155.1 Flavobacteriales bacterium
GTCTTTCTTTATTGAGCACTACGCCACCCTGGTCATTCGCCGCCGCCTCGACGAAGTAGCCACCTCGTGAGCGACGCCACTCCGCGCCCCGTCCTCGTCGTCGACTTTGGGGCCCAATACGCCCAGTTGATTGCGCGCCGTGTGCGGGAAGCCGGCGTGTATTCCGAACTCGTTCCGCACACCATCACGGCCTCCGAGGTGGAGGCAAAGAATCCCGTTGCGCTGATTTTGAGCGGTGGCCCCTCGAGTGTGTA
>JALQTD010000417.1:264-521 GCA_023264155.1 Flavobacteriales bacterium
CCAGGTGATGGCCCAGGCGTTGGGTGGCGAGGTTGCCCAAACCGGCCAGCGCGAATACGGGCGCACGATTGCCCGGGTCATCGCTGGCGACGACCCCCTGCTGAAGGGCCAGCCCGAGAGTCAAACCACGTGGATGAGCCACGGCGACCAGGTGCGCACGGCCCCACCAGGTTTCCACGTTCTCGCCCAAACCGATGCGACTCCGGTTGCCGCCTTCGGTGACCCCACCTCTAAGCGCTACGGCGTGCAGTGGCACC
>JALQTD010000418.1 GCA_023264155.1 Flavobacteriales bacterium
GGGTTCTTACAAAAGAAGACATAATTTCTATCATTAAATACCTAATTCATTTATACAATGGATCTGAGATTTTAGATGATATTGATCACTTATCTAATCGTCGCGTACGTACGGTTGGTGAGCAATTATATGCGCAATTTGGTGTTGGTCTTGCACGTATGGCTCGTACCATCCGTGAAAAGATGAATATTAGAGACAACGAAGTATTTACCCCTCAAGATTTGGTGAATGCTCGTACTTTATCATCGGTAATTAATTCTTTCTTTGGTACCAACCAGCTATCACAGTTCTTAGATCAAATTAACCCATTGGCGGAGATTACGCACAAGCGTCGTTTAAGTGCCTTGGGTCCAGGTGGTCTTAGTCGTGAGCGTGCCGGTTTTGAGGTTCGTGACGTTCACTATACCCACTACGGTCGTTTGTGTACTATTGAAACTCCAGAAGGACCTAACATTGGTTTGATTTCATCGCTTTGTGTGCATGCTAAAATCAATGGAATGGGTTTCTTGGAAACTCCT
>JALQTD010000419.1 GCA_023264155.1 Flavobacteriales bacterium
GGGTGATTCGAATACTGCCTCATGCTGAAGCCACAAGGTACCGAGGCGATACCGAACAAAAAAGAGGGCCATCCCGCTGGATGACCCTCCCCTGTTGAATGAAAACAAGTAAACTGTTATAGAAGCCGAGGCTTCAAGGACCTTAACGGGAGGGTGCAGGCCAAGGTTACGTTCGGCCGAAAAAAATTTCAGCGCACCCGATCGGGGTTCTCGGCGATGAACGCCTTCCAGCCGCTGTGGCCCGTCTGCATCCGCGGCGTGGCGAGCTGGAATCCGTGGCACAAGGCCACCGCCACGCCGTCCGTGGCGTCGAGTTCCTTGGGCATGGATTCAGCGGGAATGTTCAAGGTGCGGGCGACCATCGCGGCCACCTGCTCCTTCGAGGCGGCGCCCGAACCGGTGATGCTCTGCTTGACCCGGCGCGGCGCGTATTCGGCGATGGGCACCTCGCGGGCGAGGGCGGCGGCCAGCGCGACGCCTTGTGCCCGGCCGAGCTTGAGCATCGACTGCACGT